>CAZULH010000064.1:0-6961 GCA_964621105.1 uncultured bacterium | reverse complement strand
TCCTGCAGGTGGGGAGTGGGTGAGAACGATAGATCTTGCGAGGCTTGATAATTTGCAGGAACACCGAGACTTTGTACAAAGAGGAAAAGCAATCATGCAACAGAAAAAAAGAGAATTAAGGGTCTAACGTATGACAAAAGCGATTAGTCAATTACCTTCTTATCGAGAGGAATATTTTTCGGTTCTTCGGCCTGTCGTTTTTAAAGACATAAAAAAAATTCAAATCCAGAAAATAGCACAAAAAAGTTTTTGGATTTTGGGAGCTCTTTTTTTGGCGACTGCTATTATAAGCAAACCTTTTGTTCCTATAAATCTTTATAACACTTTTGTTTTTTCAGCTATAGGGATGTGTTTAATTGGTAAAATGTCCGAATCTACTGATAATCAACTGTATAGAATAGAAAAACCTTCTTTAGATAAATGTCCTCAGATACAAAATCAATGCAGAGAAAGGAGGCTAGACTATTCTATTTATCATCTTGCTGCAGAAGTTGGAGATTCCGATTTGTTAGAAATTTTATCTACTATCAAAAACATGCAAACTATTTTTCATGGTCCAAATACTCCTTTGATGTTAGCCCTACAAAACGGACAACAACAGGCATTTAAAGTTTTATTAAAAAAGTCTTTCCTTTTTCCTCGTGAAATTAAAGAAATGATTACTATAGCGATAAAAACAGGCAAGTTTTCTTTTGTTCAAGTGTTAAAACAACAAGCTCCATTTGGATATTTAGTAGAAAACAAACGCTTTACGGTTTTGCATCAAGCAGCCATAGATGGAGATATTGAAGTCATGCGAAGATGCGTAAATGAATTGAAGATTCCTATTACTGCGGAAATGTCACTTTGGAGAAGGCCGATACATCTGGCGGCAGCAGCAGGAAAAACTGAGGCAGTTTTAGAATGTCTTCGCCTTAAAGAAAAAGTACAAGTATTCGATGCTTTCTGGACGCCTATGCACATTGCAGCTGCATTTAATCAGCCTGCAGTGATTGAAGCATTGACCAGGGCCGGAGGAAATGTTGATATTAGGTCTGATTATTATAAGGGATTTACTCCATTGCAAGTAGCTGTGAGCTTGAGCAGTACGGATGCAGTAGAGAAACTTTTAGAATTAGAGGCAGATGTAGAAAGAAAAGATGATGATTGCTTTTCCTTATTTTCCTATATTTATAAGAGTCCAAATGATGCATTTGCATTGAATCCTTATCGCGATCAAATGATTTTTCCTATATATCAAAAAAATAGGATATTTCGTGAGCCTGCTTTTCAGATAAAAACACCAGAAGTTAAACGCAATATATTGCAATCGTTGCTATCCTCAGTTCAAATGTATCGAGCGATCAAGAAAGGCACTTTTACAAGAGAGCAAATATTAGGTATTATTCCGGATGGACAAGAGTACGATAGCCATAGGGCGATGGTAAATGCTGTTTTTGATGAGTGCTGTAGAAATACGGGGTCTTTAAAAGAAATTTGTGCCAAGCGTGCAAGGCAATTAGATTTGCCTTATCAAGAAAAGCAATTGCCTGAAGAAGTCAATGAATATATAGGTGAAACGTTCCCCCGCCGAATACAAACCGTTTGCCTAGAAAGTGTCAAATATCTTCCATAGAAAAAAAATGAAGGCTATGCCAATCTAATATGAATGAATTCAGTGGAGTCAATTTTATGCGGTCATTACAAAATTTGGGGATTTTTTTCGCACGGACACTTATCAGTCTGCTTTTTATTTTTTCCGGAATCGACAAGATACTAGATTGGCAGAATGCAGAGGGCGGATTGATCTCTCTTTTGTGCGACTGGCATAATTATTTGGGTTCTTATCCGCAGCTGCAGGATTTTATTACGACCATCTTATTGTGGACGCCGGTAATTTTAGGATTTATCGTTGTCTTCCAGCTGGTAGGCGGCTTGATGCTTTTATTAGGGATAAAACCGCGTATTGGCGCCCTTTTGCTGATCCTCTTTTTAGTGCCGATGACCATTTTACTGCATCATTTCTGGTTTTTGCCCTCTGAGAAAAAAGAGGTCGAGCTAGCCTTCTTTATGAAGAATATGGCTATTTTCGGCGGCTTGATCCTTATTTTAATACATGGTGCATCCTTGAAGAAAAAACCGATGGAATTTCCTAAAAATGAAGGAAAAAAATAAATTTCTGTTTTTTCTTTTCGCCTTTTTTCTAAGCGCGGCTATCGTAGGATTCGGGCAGCCTGCGTGGATAGGGTTTTTAAGTATTTTCTCATCGATTATCGGCTATAGTCTTTTTTGGTATGGATCTTTGCATCTGACAAAAAAAAAGCAGAGGTTCTGTCTTTCTTTTTTCTGGTTCTGCTTAGTGCAGAGCGTCGGACTTTCCTGGATGCTCTCATTTGAATATCAGGGGCTTTATATTATTTTCGTTTATCTTTTTGTTATGATAGGCATCAGCCTGCAGTTTGCACTAGCCTCTATTTTGATTAATAAAAACTTGACCTATCTTCGTGCTTTAGGCATCGCGGGATTAATCGCTATCTTTGAATGGTCAAGGCTATATTTACTCTCCGGCTTTTCCTTTAATCCTATCGGATTGGCCATGGCAAGTTATCCTATTACTATGCAGCTTGCCAGTCTATTTGGTGTTTTCGGTCTTTCCTTTTATGTTATCATGACCAATCTTTTCGGCCTAAAAGCCATGATACAAAAAACAAAAAAGGCCGTCGGTATTTGGACGGCTGCCGCTTTGCTTCCTTACTTTTTCGGATTTTGCCATATCCAGTATCACCAAAAAAAAATGCAAAAGGCCGATAGTTATAAGATCGCTTTAGTGCAAACAGGACTTCGGCCGGAACAAAGAGACCCCATACAAACAGATCAATCGATATTTATTCATCCTGTCGACCAATGGAAAAGAATTTTATCCTTCCTTCCTGATCGCTCAGAAAAATTAGATCTGATCGTGCTGCCGGAAGGTGCCCTTCCCTTTGGGATCGATCAGCATATTTATAACAAGTATCTAGTACAGGCAGTGTTTGAAAGCTTTCATCCCGATGCAGCAGATCTCTTTTCCGACGGAGAAATGAATAAAAAACAGGTGTGGCAGACCAATCAATACTGGGGTGAGCAGCTGTCTAAATATTATAAATGCCCCGTCATTATCGGCATGGAAGCGAGGGAAGATGAAAAAGTGTATAATGCCGCTTTTTATTTTACCGAAGAAGAAAAGTTTAAGCGTTATGAAAAATGCATCCTTGTGCCGGGAAGCGAATATATGCCCTTTGAGTGGGGCGAAAAACTTGCTATCAATTATGGGATAACAGGTTCTTTTTGCAGAGGTGAGGGACTGAAAGTTTTTTCTGACCCTATCCCTCTCAGCATCTCTATCTGTTATGAAGAAACCTACGGTCATTTTATGAGAAAGGCTAAACAGATGGGCGCGCATCTTTTAGTCAATGTTACCAATGATATGTGGTTTCCCAATTCCAGTTTGCCTAAGCAGCATTTTCATTTAGGGAAATTACGTTCAATTGAAAACGGTATTCCTGCAGTACGCGCCTGCAATAGCGGGGTGACCGCATCCATAGACAGCCTCGGAAGAGTAATTAAAACTCTGTCTTCGCAAACATTTGACTTTCAAAATCTTTCCGGCTGTTTGTATAGCCGCGTTCCTTCGTATCATTATGCAACTTTCTATAGTCTGTTTGGAGATATGTCCATTATCAGCTTGAGCGTTCTTTTTTGTTTTTTCGGATTTATTTTAAGAAAAAAGAAAAACTAGGAAATAGAGCTTGCTGAAAAAAACGAAGCGGGGTACTTTTTTATAAAAAGAAAGTCTCTTTTTTAACGGATATAAAGGCTCTGTATAAAAAGAGATAAACCAGGTGAATTGTCTTTAAATGCGACAACAAACTATTCAAAATGAGATCTTGCTAAAAGGCCAAGGCCTTTTCACCGGAAAAGATGTCACTCTTCGATTGATTCCAGCACCAGCAAATACGGGGATTGTCTTTAAACGTATGGATTTGCCGGGAACGCCGGAAATCTTTGCCGATGTCGATATGGCGCAAAAAACTTCCAGATATACACAGATCGGAAAAGGAAAGGCAAGCATACAGACTGTTGAACATCTTCTTTCTGCGCTTTTTGTTTTTGGAATTGATAATCTGATTATGGAAATCTCAGGCCCGGAAGTAATGGTCGGAGATGGAAGCGCTAAAATTTTTATCGATCACCTAGAAAAAGCAGGAATAAAAGAACTGCTAGAGGAAAGAGAGGTCTTTATTTTAGAAAGACCGATTCATTTTTCACAAAATGAAATTCATCTTATCGCTATTCCTGCAGATGAATATCAGATCAGCTACACTCTTCATTATCCCCATTCGCCGTATTTAAAGTCACAGTACTACCATTTTATTGTTAACAAAGAGAATTATAAAAAAGAAATCGCACCTTGTCGGACGTTTTCTCTTTTCGAAGAAATTGAACCTTTGTTAAAACAGGGATTGATTCGGGGAGGCGGCTTAGATAACGCTGTCTTAATACAGGGAGATAAAGTATTAAATCCCGAAGGCGCAAGGTTCGAAGATGAAATGGTCCGTCATAAAGTACTCGATCTTATCGGCGACCTTTCGTTGATAGGCGTATATGTAAAAGCGCATATTATTGCGATCCGGTCAGGTCATTATTCGAACATCTGTTTTGCTAAAAGGATTCTGCAGTCAATCAGGGAGAAAAGAGAATGCATGATAAAATAATTTTCAACGCTAAACAAATTGCTTCTATTTTACCTCATCGCTTTCCCTTTCTTTTAATTGATCGCGTTGTTCATATAGATTTGGAAAATAGTGAAATTATCGCTCAAAAAAATGTGACGATTAATGAAAGTTTTTTTCAGGGACATTTTCCCGATGTGCCGATTATGCCGGGTGTTTTGATTTTAGAGGCATTAGCACAGGCAGGGGGAATCCTTGTCCATCAAAAAGGTTTTAAAAGTAAAATTGCCGTTTTATTAAATATTTCTAATGCAAAATTCCGCAGGCCTGTTGTTCCTGGAGATGTACTATTTTTGCATGCCAAAGGAGTACATGTAAGCCAAAAAGGCGGAAAAATTCAGGCAAAAGCAATGGTAGAAGATAAAATTGCTGTGGAAGCCGAATTAAGTTTTGCACTTGTAGATAAAGGACAGCTATAACATGAATTGTGTGCCAAAAAATAAAGAAGAAAAAAAGTTTTTAAATATTCATCCTCTTTCAATCGTTGAACCGGGAGCCTGTATCGGCAATGGCGTGACGATAGAGCCCTTTGCCGTTATTAAAAATAATGTTGTGATCGAAGATAATGTCACAATTAAATCACACGCCTATATCGACGGCAATACCATTATCGGAGAAGGAACAACTATTTGGCCGGGTGCAAGCATCGGAACAAAAACACAGGACCTGAAATTTCGCGGTGAAAAAACGTATGTTGTTATCGGAAAAAATTGCGAGGTCCGTGAGTTTGCAACGATTAATTCTTCCTGTAATGAAGGATCGACCGTACGGGTAGGCGATAATTGTCTGATCATGGCCTATTGCCATATAGCGCATAACTGCGAACTGGGCAACCATGTCGTTATGTCTAATAACGCCATGCTTGCAGGACATGTTGTTGTAGAAGACCATGCGATTATCGGAGGCATGACGCCTATCCATCAGTTCTGCCGTATCGGCTCCTATGCTATGGTGGGAGGCTTTAGCCGCGTATCGCGTGATGTCCCTCCGTATACTATCGGCGGCGGCGCTCCTTTTAAAATGGGAGGGCTTAATCTGGTGGGTCTCAAACGTCATGATTTCTCTTTAGATGTAAGACAAACGCTCAGCCAGGTTTTCCGCATTACCTATCGCAGCGGCCTGCATATGCAGGAAGCTCTTGAGAAAATAGAAGCAGAGATCGATATTATTCCTGAAGTGAAGCATTGGATAGATTTTTGTAAAAACTCAAAAAGAGGTCTTATCGCTTTGGGAGAAGCGGCTGAAGACTTACAAGAAGAAAAAGTATGCCCTCGCTAAAAGTCATTTTTTTTGGAACTCCACAATTTGCTTCTGCTATTTTATCATTTATTATCGATCAGGGAATTTCTATTATCGGAATCGTTACGAAGCCCGATGATTTTGTCAATAAAAACGGAAGGCCTTCGCAAGTTAAGCAATTGGCTGTAAAATATTTGCATAAAGTTCCTATTTTTCAACCGATTAAAGCGACGGATGAAGAATTTATCCGGAAGATGAAAGATCTCAAACCGGATCTTTTTGTCGTGGTGGCTTATGGAAAGATATTACGGCCGCAATTACTAGCAGTTCCAAAGTATGGGTGTATTAACATTCACGCTTCTCTTCTTCCTAAGTATAGAGGGGCAGCTCCCATTCAGCGCGCAATTATGAATGGAGAGCAGGAAACGGGAATTACGATCATTGAAATGGTTCCGGAAATGGATGCAGGAAGAATTTTGCAGACGGCTAAAGTGGTTATAGCAGAGAACATGAACTCCGGAGAGCTTCATGAGGAACTGGCTAAAATAGCAGGGCCGCTTCTTGTCGATGTGATCGGAGAAATTCAAAATCATAGTACTCATCCTATTGAGCAAGAGAAGTCTTCCATAACGCTAGCGCCTAAAATTTCTCCTCAGGAATGTGTGATCGATTGGAATCTTGATGCGCAAACTATTCATAACACCATTCGGGCGCTTTCGCCTTTTCCCGGCGCCAAGTGTCGAGTAAAAATTAAAGAAGAAACTAAGACATTAAAAATTTTTCGCACAAAGATGGTCTATCAGACCAAAGAGCCTAAAACCGTCAGTGTAGAAGGAAATTCTTTAGTTGTTTTTTGTAAAACAAATGCTGTAGAAATTCTAGAGGTGCAACTCGAAGGCAAAAAGAAAATGTCCATAGAAGATTTTTTAAAAGGGCTGCACCATCCGGTCGTTTTTCTCTAATTTTTTCTT
>CAZULH010000063.1:0-6963 GCA_964621105.1 uncultured bacterium | reverse complement strand
GGTTTGTTCAGGAATATGTTTTTTGAATCGTGTTAAATAACAACATCAAATGATATTTCCGACAGATATTCAGAATGAACAATAAAATTGGACTGTTCCTCTTTGTTTCCGTATTGTCCCTCACTACGCCGATAACGGCAACGTGAGGAAAAATATAAACACGATCTTTGTTAAGGGGGTTCTCATAATTTTTCCCATTCTTAGGCACTGTTTCTATCGCTTTTTTTAAAGTTGTATGTCTGCGCAGATATTCTTCATAAGAATTACCGGGACTATTCGCATTTGCAGGAACAATCAATACAGCTTTTTTATGAAGGCTTTCTGCATAAGAAAGACTGTCATCGGAAGAAACGGTAACGGAAATATTCGTCTGTTCTTCTGTTATCGGAATCTCCGCTCTTTCATAAGAAATAAAAGTTTTTAATTGCTGCTGCCTAAGTTCATCCTGTTGAGAAAAATAGCCATTTACGTCAGGCACTCCCCCCTGCGCAATATCTAAAGAAGGACTGGTCGGAGGCGTTGTTTTAGTCCACCAGATCGATCGCATGATAAAAGTCGTTACAATAGCAGCTGCTCCAATATAAAGAGAAACTTTTCCAATCAAAAGAGTGCCTCCATAAAACAAAGCCGCTTGACCAAAATAAAGAGCTATTCCCATCCAGTATTTTCCATTTTTTAGGGCTAGAAAAACCTTGTCGGCAAATGGTGGTTTTTGCAGTTCCGGCTCAATCTGAAAAGAATTAACAGGTGGTATTCCCATATTTTTTTTATGATAATGAGTTAAATGAATGATTATAAAATTATTATAGGAAAAGACTCAATAATCAAATTCATGAAAATCCGGCTGTATCAGGCGTTCTTTATTTTTTTGGGAAATTTCATCAATCATTTGCATCTCTTGTTTGGAAAGTGAAAAATCGAAGATCTGCCTATTTTCCTTAAGGTGCTCCCTAGAAGATCCTTTAGGTACAACGATGATATCTTTTTGCAAAAGCCAGTGCAGAGAAATTTGTGCGGGGTTTTTTTTATGGGCCTGTGCAATTTGAATAAGGGCGGGTTCCTCGAACACTTTTCCCCGGGCGATCGGTGAATAGGCTGTAAGGGCAATCATATGCATATTACAAAATTCTAAAAGTTCTTTTTGATATAAAAAAGGATGAAACTCCACCTGATTAACAGAGACAGGGATCTGTTCATCAACAAGGTCCTGCAGATGATGGATGGTATAATTGCTGACACCGACGCTTTTGATCTTTCCCTTTTCTTTAATGGAGTGCATTTTTTCCACAATTTTTAAAAGAGGACGAGAGCTGTCAGGCCAATGGATGAGTAAAAGATCGATATAATCTGTATCCAGCTGACGGAGGCATTCATCGCAGAGCAGCTCGATTTTTTCCGGATATAAGTAGTCTTTCCATAGTTTTGATGTGATAAAAAGCTTTTCTCTCTCATATCCCTTTATTGCCCGGCCGATCTCTTTTTGATTATTGTATGCAAAAGCGGTATCGATATGGGTATATCCAATGTCCAGCGCCATGCGAACGCTGTCAAAACAGATCTGTCCCTCCAGCATCCACGTCCCTAGGCCCAGCATGGGAATTTGCATCTTATCATTGAGTATTTTAACAGGTATCGACATAAGCTTCTTAATTTTTTAAAACAATATCACTCTTGCGTTTTTGCACAAAGGCTTTCGTTTGCCCCCATGGAAAAGAAACATCAAAAGCATGTATTGTCTCTATTCCCCTGTCTACATAATCACTCAAAGGAAAACTAATCGTGATGATTTTGACATTTTGGGAAATAAAGCGGATTTTTTCTAAAAACCGATCTATCTGCGTTTCATCCATACAGGTCCCATAAAGATATAAGACAGAGGCTGTATGAATATCCGCCTCAAAAAAGTTTTTTTGAAAAATTTCAACAGAAGGAACCTGCAGAAGTTTTTGTATTCGAAGAGCTTTTTTAACAAAAGAGCCTATCCATTCATAGCCGTAAACTTTGCAGCCCGTTAATAGATGCGTCCAAAAAGCGCTTTTAGACCTCCCTGATCCCAATTCAATAACAGTGTCCTTATCTGTGATGCCGCTATGGTCAATAATCGTTCTAAGGGCAGAAAAAGACGTTTCTCCATAAGGTTCTACCGGTTTGTTTTGGAACTGGTAGAACTTTCTGCTTATCCTATAAGGATTTTGAAACAGATAAAATAAAAAAAACAAACAGTCGCATAAAAACAGTTTGGGATAACGAAAATAGAACTTAAAAACCTGTAACTGATCGAAAAAAAGATATTTTTTCACCTGCAGATGAATTTTCAAAAGAGAATAAAAACGATCACCAGTTGACATATTGGCCGGGCTGCACAGTAACAAAAGAAGAAGAATCGATGTTTTTTTCTTTTAAAGCCAGGTATAAATCGTAGGGAGGCATGTTTAAATGTTCATCTGAAAGGTTAAATGTCTTCCAGTGCATGCCTATGCTAAATTTAGAGCTAACATCCTCATGGATCTGCAGGGCTTCCTTTGGATTGACATGTACAGGCCTCATAAAATCCCGAGGCGCATAGGCCCCAATGGGAATAAGACTTAGGTCAATAGAAGGAAATTTTCTTCCAATTTCTTTAAAGTCTTTATCGTTATAGCCTGTATCGCAAGAGAGAAAAAAACATTTTGTTGTATTAAGGAAGCTTTTTTCAAAAATATAGCCCGCCCATAATGTCTGATTATGGTCAAAAGGCCCTCTTCCGGAAAAATGCTGGGCAGGAACGGCATGAATGCGTACTTTTTGCTTCTCAGATAGAAAAGTCTCCCACCACGCTAGCTCATGAACATGATCGATTTTTCTTTTGTCGAACCATTTTTTTACATTTTTAGGAACAATCCATCGAATATTAGAAAATTTTTTAGAAAGAAAACGAACGGTTTTTTCATCCAGATGATCATAATGATTGTGGGTAATTAACACATAATCGATGGTCGGCAGCTTGTCTAGCTCGATAGAAGGCGGATGCAGGCGCTTAGGCCCCATAACGCCTAAAGGAGCGCAGCGCTGGCTCCAAATAGGGTCGGTAAGAATGTTTAATCCGTCTAAGTGGATTAGAAAAGTGCTGTGATTGATCCATACAGCCTGAGGTTTATTTTGTTCAAATTTGTTCTTTTGAAAAACATAAAAACGAGGATCGGGAGGTAAAATGGATGTTACAGGATCTTTATAGATGCCCATTTTCCATAAGATAACATCCCAAAAGGTTCGTTTTTCATTTAAAACATGAGGATTGATAAATTTTTTACCCATGATGTCCTATTGCGTGGTCTTCCTATTTAGAATAAAAAAAATGACTATGGTTTGTCAAATGAAGAGTTTAATCAAAAACTCTTACATATTGTAAAAGATAGGAAGAAGCCGCAGTAGCGCTAAAAGCTCTTTTTTCTTCATCAGATCTAATATTTCCCTCTTCCTGCACGCCTGCGTCATCACAGAGGTAATGAACACCTTCTTTTTCAACATGGGAAACATAGTGGCCAAAGGATGTTCCTCCGCTATGAGTAGAAAAGCTCTGCAGTCTGTAAGTAACACGCGTGGAATCTTCAAGCTCTATTATTTTTACATAAGGAATTTCCTGAACTTCCGCATTATTTTTTTGGATAGATACTAGTGTATTCCCCTCAAAATGGGTTTTAACTCGATTTAACATAAGATATAAAACATCAGGCGCTTGTGTGTATTTTCTTTCTCTTCGTGTAATCTGATAAGAATCACTACTATCGTGTTCTGGAAAAGCAGGTAGACTAATCGTCTCACATTCCCCTTTGTCCAAATTCTCCCAAAGACTTTGAAAAGACTGCTGCGGCTCATCGCTAAGATGTAAAAGGATAAATCCATTATCTTCTTCTTCTTCTTGAGCCACATAGTACTCTCTGCCTTCTACATGCACGGCTTCTTGAGGCACAGCCATACCCTCCGCCACAGCAAAATATGTTCGCCACTGGATTTCTCCTTGTGTAGGCAGGCAGGCATAAATAAAACCTAAAACTTCGGTTGTATCTTCGTGGGATGAAGAATGACCGATAAGATAGGTTTCTATAGGATTAGCTGTTCTTGTACGCTGTCTTTGTTTGATATAGCTATAAGCGATCATTCTTCTAATTCTGCAGGCTAATGTATTATCGATTGAAGTTTTTTTCTCTAATTGCGCTTTTTCATATTCAATAATGGACTGCTGTAAAATAAAGAGACTGTTTTTTTTATCTTCATCCTTAATTTTTGATAAATCAACATTCATGAGGCGATCGACCAAATAATGATCTCTCATTAGTAATTGCCAAAAAGCATCGATCCAGCAATTAGTTCCCGCGTTAGAAAGTCCAATAGGAGGGCAGCCTTCTAGAGAACTTGGTCTTTGACAGTCTACATCTCCGTGTATTCTTTTTTGATAAAAAGCTTTTGCCTCTCTAACATCGTCGAGATACAAGACGTCATTATTAGCAAAAAAAACAGCTTTAAAAGAAGAATAGGTAAAAAGAAATTTCAAGGCAATAAAGGCTGTAACGCCCAAATAAGCATTAGTTCCGGAAATAATAACAATTACCCGAAAAGCTAACTGAGAAATAATCTGTGCCGAATACAAATTATAGCCGGAAAACAATACAAAAGCAGCTAAAGGAATAATGGAAAGAAAAAACTTTTGTGCGGTTTCATGTGTTTTTTTTGCAATAACCATTTCATTTTCGTCATCATTGCTTGGAGGCTTTATTGCCGCTAATCTACTTAATTCCGCATCGCTTGGAACGGCTAGAGACGTCATTTGCTAATTCCCTTTTTTAAAAAAAAGACTATAGAAAGCAGAAGGGAAAAAGGCAAGAAAAAGGACTATAATTTAAATAAATGGTGAAGATTTTTCTGTAAAGATGCGGCCATTTGTTTGGCATCTTCCCAAGGACACTCAATTCCTTTCTTCTTTAACAGGTCCGCAAGCAGTGACGCCGTCAAAAGAACAGAACTTTTAATGATTACTTTTTGTACCTTTTCGTCAGAAAGATTTTCTGTATCATCCTGATGAAAAGACTGTTGGTTCTTATGCTGTTGGTTTTCTTCATCGGTAGCGCTTTGTACCGAAGGGATCCCCTGTAATCTTTGAATATTAAAGTCGTTCATAAAATGCCTATGTGACGGCATCTATTATAACATACTCAGAAATTAATTAAAAACCAAGAAACCAACACTTAAGAGATTGATTTTCTTACACTTAAGATTATTTCTTTTTTAGAATAAACGGTATTGCCTCCACATATTCCGATTCTCCTCTATATTGGATAGGGCCGGGATAACGGTAATGGTCTTCCATTTCCCACTGTTTCCTATGCTTGCATAATAGAACAAAAGGCTTGCTGTCTAATTCAACCAAAGCTTTTTTGATCACAGGCTTTTGTTTGCCGTGACGGGTTTCTACATTCATCAACATAGTAATAGGAACGCCTTTCGCCTGCCATTCGCTTGCAGGATTGGCAAGATTGTGGATACAGCTCATATAGCCGGTTAGGCCTTGATTAATTAAAATAGCGGCTAAATAACCGAGGGCATAACAGTACTGCGCATCAAAATTGGAAGGCAGGCCTGCTCTTCCCTCATAACCAAAAAAATGATGAAGGGCATTGAATTTCCCGATATATTTTTTTTCTTTTTTTCTTTTTTCCAGTTCTTTAGCGACCGTTTCTATTAGCAGCCTTTCCGTTTCTATTCGAGAGACCTGTACGTTGCCATGAGGATCTCTGTCCAAAAGCAGCTGCTGCTGAATGCGGACAGGCAGCTGACTGAAAGTTTTTTTCACTTCTGCCGACAACAGGGATTCAACATAGGCGATTTTTTCTTCGGAAGAAAGTCCTTCAATTTTTTTCTCATGAGAAGAACCTGCGGCTAAAAGCTGATTGAGCTCTTTAAAAAGAACTTTCATTTCAGGAATAAATTCAATAAGTCCTTCCGGAATTAAGATCACTCCGTAATTTTTTTCTTTTGCGCTTCGTTTACAGATCATATCGGCAATTTCATGGGTAATCTGCAAAAGCGTTTTCTTTTCCTTTTCAACTTCTTCGCCAATAATCGCATGATTAGGATGGGTCGATAAAGCACACTCCAGTGCGATATGGGAAGCCGATCGTCCCATCAGCTTGATAAAATGATAATATTTTTTTGCCGAAAGAGCGTCCCGTGAAATATTGCCGATCAGTTCGCTATAGACCTTACAGGCGGTATCAAAACCAAAAGACATTTCGATATTTTCATTTCGCAAATCTCCATCGATAGTCTTAGGGACGCCGATCACTTTTGTTCTGCAGTTTTTACTTACAAAATATTCAGCCAAAACAGCGGCGTTGGTATTTGAGTCATCTCCTCCGATGACAACAATGCCGTCTAGCTGCAGATCATTGGCTGTTTGCAGCGATTTTTCCAGCTGCTGAGATGTTTCTATTTTCGTCCTGCCCGATCCGATCATATCAAAACCGCCGAGGTTGCGATAGCGGCTGAGAAGTTTTTCTGTGATTTCCACTGTCTGATTATCGACAATACCGCTGGGGCCGTTAAGAAAGCCGATTAAAGTATTCTTGGGATTTAATGCTATAAGAGCATCGAAAAGACCGGAAATAACATTATGACCGCCGGCAGCCTGTCCGCCTGAAAAAACAACCCCTATAGTAATAGTTTCATTTGTTTTAGCTTTAGATTCCTGAAGCTGGGCAATGGGCTGGCCATATGTATTAGGAAAGTATTCTTGAAGGGCTTCCTTATCTTGCTTAGAAGAAGTTTTTTCTCCTAATTTAACACCGAGGCTAAAGGGGTTAAGCAATACTTTCGGGAGAATCGGCTTATAGTTGAGGCGTTCTCTTTCCAGAGGGCTGACGATATCAAGCATGATGATGGATCCTTCTTTTGTTTTAAAATATTTCTATCAGGAGCTTTAAGAAAAAT
>CAZULH010000062.1:0-7114 GCA_964621105.1 uncultured bacterium | reverse complement strand
CTAATAAACGACTTATTATCATAGGCAAAATGGCAATTAATGCCAATGAAACTCCACCGATTAAAGTAATTCTGTTCATTGTTGTTTCTAAAAAGTCCTGGGTAGGCTTTCCCTGACGTACGCCGGGGATAAAGGCTCCATTCTTTTTCATATCTGAAGCAATCTGTTCCGGATGAAACTGCGTAGCGGTCCAAAAGTAAGTAAAAAATAGAATTAACAGAACATAACAGATGGAATAAGTCCATGTGCCCGGAAAAAGGGCCGAAGCTACTTTTCCCAGCCAGGTGCCTTTTCCCAGCCATTGACCGATGGTTGCCGGGGTCATTAAGAGCGACGAGGCAAAAATAACAGGAATAACACCTGCATAATTAATTTTTAACGGTAAATAAGAAGATCCTCCCTGTACCTCATGCCTGCCGACAACGCGCCGTGCATGCTGAAGGGGGATTTTTCTTTGCCCCTGCACAATTAAAATCGTTCCGATAATCACGGAAATAAAAGCAATAGCCATGATCACCAAAGAAGAAAAGGTCATTTGCCCGACTTCCTGCGATTCTAGGTTTAACTGCTTAATAACCGACCCCATTGTACTTGGCAGCGATGATAAAATGCCGATCGTGATAATCATACTTACGCCATTGCCGATACCGCGTTCAGTAATCTGTTCGCCCACCCACATCAAGAAAAGAGTTCCTGTAGTCATTGTAAACATCACGATAATATAAAACAGCCATGGCACGCCAAAAATCGTAGATTGCAGAAGCTGCCCCAAAATAATTCCTTGACTGGACTCATGCAGGCCAACCGCATATCTGGCATATAAAAAAGATTGGAATAATGCCAATCCCATTGTTCCGACTCGTGTCCATTTAGCAATTTTTTTCTTGGCAAGATCGCTATTTTCCTTCATTTCCCTTTGAAGAGAAGGAATAAGAGCCACAAGCAGCTGCAGAATAATAGAAGCAGAGATATAAGGAGTAACGCCAAGAGCGATTACCGTCATTTGAGAAAAAGCTCCTCCGGAAAAAACATCCATCAGCTGAAAGAGGTTCTGCCCTCCGCCCGTTGCCTGTTTAAATAATGCGACAGCTGCTTCGGCATTGATCCCTGGGATAGGAATAAATGCGCCGATTCGGCACACAGCCAGCATAAGAAGAGTAAATATGATCTTCGTCCTGAGTTCAGGAAGAACAAACATCTTTTTTAATGCTTCAATCATGATGCCTTTTGGGGTTTAAGCATTTTGTAAGGGATTTTGTTTTTGTCTAATTTTTCTTGAGCTTTTTTAGAAAACTCATCCGCTTCGATCGATACTTTTTTCTTTAATTCGCCTTGCGATAAAATTTTAATTTTACCTTTATAGGTTTTAGGCAAAATTTTCTTTACGATCAAAGTTTTTACACTCAAAACCTCTTTTTCCTCAAAAAGGTTTTCGATCATGCCCAAGTTAATCGAATAACAGGCAGTTGCAAAAGCCGCACGGGTAAAACCGCGGCAAGGCACTTTTCGAAATAAAGGAAACTGTCCGCCTTCATCACCGTATCTTCTACGATAACCCGAGCGAGAGCCAAACCCTTTATGTCCGCGTCCGCATGTTTTGCCATTTCCCGATCCAATACCTCGGCCGACCCTTCTTTTTCTAGAAAATTTACTTGATGAATCTTTTAATTGTGAGAGATAACTCATGCCAGCCCCCTTTCTTTTAATGCCATTGATCGAGTACATAATCCTTGAAGAGCATTAAAGGTTGCTTTTACCAAGTTTAACGGGTTGTTAGAGCCTAAACTTTTTCCAACAATATCCTTAATCCCTGCCATTTCTAAAACCGCACGGATCTTAGACCCGGCAATTACACCGGTACCTTCTTTTGCCGGTTTGAGCAAAATTCGGGCGCCATCCCATGTCACTTCAATTTCATGCGGAATCGATGTATTTTCCGTTTCAAAAGTAAATGCATTTTTCTTGGCTGCTTCCGTTCCTTTACGAATGGCATCAGAAACTTCATTTGCTTTTGCAAATCCGTATCCGAGTTTGCCTTTGCCGTTACCGACCAGTATCAATGCGGAAAAGCTGAACTTACGTCCCCCTTTTACCACTTTGGAACAGCGGTTAACATAAAGGACTTTTTCTTCCCATTCTGACGACTGTTCTTCTTTAAATTTCCTTTCACGTTTTGCCATTTTTCTTCCTTAAAAGTTAAAATTGCAATCCTGCTTCACGAACGGCGTTGGCCAGCTCGGCAATGATCCCATGATATTGAAATCTTCCTCTATCAAAAACAACGGTAGAAACCTTATGTTTTCTAGCGATTTCCGCCAGCTGCTTTCCCAGTTCTTTTGCAGAATTTTTATTAATCTTTACTTTGTTTTGCTTCGATAATAGACCTTTTGCGCAAATGGTACGATGATTTTCATCATCGATAAACTGCGCATAGAGATTATTTGTTGTTTTACTTACGCATAAACGAGGTTTTTGCGCAGTACCCTTTAATTTTTTTCGTACGCGCATCACTCTTCTGCGTCTGGTGATATTTCGTTTGTTAATGGTTTTTTCCATTTTCCTTAAGCTCCTTTTGCCGCAGTTTTACCTGCTTTTTTACGTACATACTCATCGACATACCGGATCCCTTTTCCTTTATAAGGCTCAGGCGGTCTTTTAGATCTAACTGTCGCTGCAAACTGCCCAACCTGCTGTCTGTCCATTCCCGTAATAATAATCTCAACACTTTTTTCCACTTTTATCTGCAGACCCTGAGGTATTTCCACATCAATGGGAAAAGAAAAGCCTATCAACAATTCCAGTTTATTTCCTTTAACAGCCGCACGAAAACCCACGCCGATAAGAGAAAGTCTTTTTTCAAATCCTTTTTCTACGCCGGTAATCAGATTGTTGATCAATGCACGATACAGCCCATGATCAGCGCTGGAAGTTTCCTCTTTCTTTTTAATAATTAAATAGTCTTCTTCTTTTGCAACTTCAATTCCCCATGGCAAAATAACAGCTCTTGTGCCTTTTGGGCCTTTTGCCGAAATCTCTTCTTTTTTGATCTGTACTTCCACTCCTTTTGGAACGAAAATAGGTGTATTTCCAACTTTAGACATATTCGTTTAGCTCCTTACCATACATAACAAAGTACTTCGCCGCCTACACGCATCTTCCGTGCAGTCGCATCATCCAGCAACCCTTTGGAGGTTGAAATAATAGCAAGACCAATTCCGCTTCTTACCCATGGGATACTGTCGGAAGCAACATATCGGCGCAGCCCCGGAGAAGAAATTCTTCTCAGTCCGCGAATAACAGGATTGCGGTCTTGTTTATATTTCAGAAAGATCCTTACTTTTTTTAAGGAATCGTTAACCATATAGTTTTGGATAAAGCCTTTCTCTTTTAAAATTTTTAAAACATTAATTTTCAATTTGCTTACATCAACATCGGTAAATCGCAACTTAGCCTGGCTTGCATTGCGTATCTGTGTTAAAAGCTGAGCGATAGGATCATTAAATGACATGGATATTTTCTCCTCTTATACTTCTTTAAATGGGAATCCCATCTTGGTTAATAATTCAATACAGTCTTCATCTTTAACTGCCGATGTCACAAAAGTAATATTCATTCCCTGATTGCGTTTCACTTCATCTAGATTCAGTTCAGAAAAAATCTGTTGGTCTTCCAAACCGACACTGTAGTTCCCTCTTCCGTCCGCTTTTCTTGCAAATCCCCGAAAGTCTCTAATCCTTGGAGAAGCAATATTGCAGAACCTGTCAAGAAAATCATACATGCGTTTTCCCCGTAAGGTAACTTTTAATCCAATAACCTGGTCTTCTCTCAATTTAAAATTGGAAATGGCTTTGCGCGAACGTGTAGTTAGAGGTTTCTGTCCGGAAATTAAAGAAAGCTCTTTAATATGATTTTCGATAGCACCTTTGTCTTTAATCGCTTCGCCCAATCCCATGCTGATAACAATTTTTTTCAGACGAGGAATTTCAAAGAGATTTCTCTCTTTATGCTGTTCCTTTAAAGCGGGCAATACTTCCTCAAAATATTTCTTTTTCAATCTAGACATATTCTATCCTATTTTTGAGTCCTTTTTTTTACCGAACGAAATACGGTGTTCTTGTTATTTTTCTTGTACACAAGCTCTCTTGTTTTCTTATCGTTTGTCAATTTCGTATGAAGCTTAATAATCGCATCGTTCGCATCGCAGAGAGCCACATTGGAAATATCAATCGGCTTTTCCATAGAAACAATCTGAGCAGACTGGGATTCCTGTGTTCTTTTCATATGTTTTTTTCGAATATTGATTCCCTGTATGATCACACGATTGCCTTTGCGAGCAAGAACCGTTCCGCTCTTTCCTTTGTCGTTGCCGGCTATCACCACAACCTTATCGTCTTTTCGTATCCACTTATTCTTACTCATTTCCTTTCCCTCACGTTAAATAACTTCCGGCGCTAACGAACATATACGTAAAAAACCGCGTTCACGTACTTCTCTCGCTACCGACCCGAAGATCCTAGTTCCTCTCGGCTGGTTTTTCTCATCGATAATCACACAGCTGTTATCATAAAATTTTAAAAATCCGTCTTTTCTTCTGCTGATCGATTTCGTTCTTACAATCACAGCTCGAACAACATCGCCTTTTTTTACCGTTCCTTTCGGATCTGCTTCTTTAACAGCACAGATAATAATATCTCCAATATTGGCATATCGGCGTCCAGTTCCGCCTAATACTCGAAAGCATCGCACTTTTTTGGCGCCGGTATTATCAGCTACTTCTAAGTTGGTTTCTTCCTGAATCATAATTTCCCTATTTTGTTAAATAACTCGCCATCGTTTTGTCTTGGATAAAGGACGACTTTCCATAATTTTTACTTTGTCTCCGACCTGCAGACCGCCGTTTTCTGTATGAGCCATATATTTTTTTCTACGGACTACCAGTTTTTCATATTTCGGATGGCGTTTTTCAATCATCACTTCCACAGCAACAGTTTTCGCTGCTTTATTGGAGATCACGACGCCTTCAAAAATTCTTTTTCTATTTGTTTTCTGCATGCTTTTGTCCTCTTTTTCTTTCAGCAAGAACCGTCATAATACGTGCTTTAGTTTTTTTGTTTTGCTTGAGCATATGCGGCCTTTCCATCTTATGGTTTAAGGCAAGTTCATTGCGAAGCATAAAAATCTGCTGGTTAATATCTTCTAATTTGTTTTCCAGCTGCTCATCGGCTTGATCGCGAATTTCTGCTATTTTTTCCATAAATATCCTATATCCTTTCTAGTCGTTCAACAAAACGGGTTTTGATCGGCAGTTTAGCAGCTGCAAGACGAAGAGCTGTCTGAGCTTCTTCCCTTGTCACGTTTCCAACTTCAAAAAGAATTCTGCCCGGTCTTATTACGGCTACCCACTGGCTAGGAGCGCCTTTCCCTTTACCCATTCTTGTTTCAGCCGGTTTTTTCGTAATCGGCTTATCGGAAAAAATTCGTATCCAAACTTTTCCTTTACGGCTAAAAAAACGATTGATCGTAACACGACAAGCTTCAATCTGCTGTGCTGTAACCCATCCTCGATCCAGTGCCTGCATTCCATAATCACCGAATTCCACAAACTGAGCAGCCTGGGCACAACCTTTAAACTGTCCTTTCTGCTGTTTTCTAAACTTCGTTTTCGATGGCATCATTGACATAATTTAGCTCCCTATCTTCTCTTCGCCTTTATTAATCCAAACCTTAACACCGATAGATCCGTATGTAGTTTCCGCACGGCCTTCTGCATAATCAATATTTGCACGAAGAGTATGTAGAGGAATTCTTCCTTCCTTATACCCTTCCGAACGAGCAATCTCTGCTCCGCCCACGCGTCCCGAGATCAAAAGTTTGATTCCGGCTGCACCTGCATCCATCGTTGTCTGGATAGCTTTTTTCAATACCCGTCTAAACGGCATTCTTCTTTCTAACTGTTTAGCAATTGCTCCGGCTACCAATGAAGCATCAAGATCAGGTCTTTTCACTTCTTCCACTTCAATCCAGACTTCCGATCCTGTCAGTTTCTTCAATTTTCCTTTCAATTCTTCAATTTTTGTGCCTTTTGGTCCGATAACAAGCCCCGGTCTTGCTGTATAAATCGTAATTTCGATTTTTCCGCTCATTCTCTTGATTTCCACTTTGGCAGTACCTACGCAAATAGGCTCTTTCATTAAAAATTTACGGATTTGATCATCCTGATACAATAAGTTTCCAAACAGACTTTTACTTGCAAACCAGTTGCTGTCCCACTTTTTTCGAACGACCAGACGAAATCCAGTTGGTGATACCTTTTGACCCATATTATTCCCCTTATCCTTCTACAGATAATACAATTGTAAAGTGGCTTGTTCTTTTCAAAACTGGAACAACACCGCCTTTGTTTCTTGATTTTGCCCTTTTCAATGTTGGACCTTCATCCACTCGGACTTCCTGAACTTTTAAATTTTCTCTTCTGGCATCATGCTGCGTTTCCGCATTAGCAATGGCGCTATTTAGAGTTTTTAACAATAGCCTTCCGCCCTTAAGGTTGGAGAAATTCAATTGCGTAAGCGCTTCTTCTACCGCTAGTCCACGAATCAGCCCTGCTGCCAATCTGGCTTTTGACGGACTAATGCGGACAAACTTTGTAATTGCTCTAGCCTGTTTCATATTACGATCCCTTCTTTACCGGATGAGTTTTAAACGTTCTTGTCGGTGAAAATTCACCGAGTTTATGACCCACCATATTTTCTGTTACAAGAACAGGTATAAATTTTCTTCCGTTATGAACATCAAATGTATAACCGATCATTTCCGGAACAATCGTTGATCTTCTCGACCATGTCTTAATGCTTTTTTTTGTCTTTTCTTTTTCTTGTTTCTTCACCTTAACCACAAGATGATGATCAACAAACGGTCCTTTTTTTAATGATCTACCCATAAACTCTTACCTATTTTTTTCTCTTTCGCTCTTTGATAATGTGCTTTTTAGATTTTTT
This sequence comes from uncultured bacterium, assembly GCA_964621105.1. Lineage (GTDB taxonomy): Bacteria > Chlamydiota > Chlamydiia > Chlamydiales > SM23-39 > CAZULH01. The sequence continues at coordinate 116 of CAZULH010000062.1, read as the reverse complement.
CTTCGAACGTGTGCGGAAACCTTTGGTATATTGCCCCCATGGTGTCTGCGGATGGTTACCTTTACTTTTTCCTTCACCACCGCCGTGTGGGTGATCGACAGGGTTCATGGCTGTAC
>CAZULH010000061.1:0-7133 GCA_964621105.1 uncultured bacterium | reverse complement strand
TTTTATGAAAAAGAATGGATTTAAATGCTATTATGGTTCTAGTGCTGATGCTTCTGTGTCAAATGATGTTGTGTTTATTCGCAATGATATGGACTGCAAGGTTAGCGAATAGAATTTGTTTTCTCTATGTTTGAAATCAGGTTTTTTTTCTGTTTTTTGCTAACAAGTTGCTGCCGGGGCAGAATGGATATGATGTTTGCCGAAAGATGAAAACCATTCTGAATTAATATTCCGGTCATTATGCTTTCAGGGAAAACGGATGAGCTGGATATCTATAGAGGGAAAGTGCTTATTTGCAATCAGCTTTTGGAAGATATGCACCATGATAATTCTTTGATCATCGACCGCAATATCGATGTGTATGTGGCCTCGCTTAGGGAAAAACTGGGTATCGATTTTCTTCAAGAGAGGCTAAATAAAATCTCTCATAGACTTTTTATTATAGAAACGGTATCTCAATATTATGTAGACTATTGTGGGTAGATTTGGAGGAATACGATATGTCTAAACAAATAATGATATGTTTGTTGGCTACTCTTTTTTTAGTAGGGTGTGAGACAAAAACGGGCACAGGCGCTTTGGCCGGAGGTGCATTAGGAGCAGGAACGGGTGCTTTAATTTCCGGAGGCGGAGTTAAGGGCACATTGATCGGAGGTGCTGTCGGCGCTTTGGCAGGAGGGTTAATAGGAGCGGCATTAGATGAACAGGACCGCAAGGTAATGGAAAGAACTAGCCCTCGCACTGTTCAGCGCATGGACCGTGGAGAACCCTTAACTGTCAGTGATGTGATCAAATTATCGCAGGGCGGTGTCAGTGATGAAACGATTATCCGTTATATGAAAGATACGGACACGACCTATAATTTATCACAGGCGCAGGTTGACAGGATGAGAGAATCCGGTGTCAGTCCCCGTGTGATCAATTATATGGTTGAAACGGGAAGATAAGGGAAAAAGAAGATTTTTTTCTTTTCAAAAAATTTATTTTGCTCAAGACTCATATCGAGAAATGATATGGAGATATATGGCAGCATATACGCGTGAAAAAATTTCAAGTGCAGGGATACAGTCGAAAAAAATTTTCACTAATACGCTTGTGCAGTTTCGTAAAGTAACCGCTTCACTGACCTATTTTAAACTATTTTTCTTTGCTTTAATCGTTTTACAGACGGTTTCTTTTTTTATCGCTCTTTCTTTTTTTGTGAAAACGGCGATGCTTGCGGTCTTGCTGGGAGGGATATTATTAACGGGGTTCATGTATTTTATTCTGCTGTTTTATTTTCAGGCAAAAAAACCTGAGCAGGTCCTGATCCTTCGTGAGAGGTTTATTCAGTCATGCCGGCGTTCTTTGACCATTCCAAGGGGGGAGGTAGAGCATCATTTATCCGTATCGCAGTCATTATTGAAGCTGGTCTCCTGTTTTAATGATTTTGAATATCGTTATTTTACACCTCCGAGGTTTTTGCGTATTTTTGATAAAATGTTTCAGAAAATCGGCAGTTTTTTTCATAAAGACGATGTATATAAGTTAAAAGAAATGCTGATGCATAGCGCTATCTGCGAGCATATCGAACAGATCCGGTTTACTCCTATAGATCTGGAAGTGCATGCTTCTTTGGCCAACGCCTATGTTTTATTGTCCAAATTTTATATGGATCGGCTGGAATCAAAAATCAATAAAACGGAAAAGTTAAAAGGGAAATTTGCACTTGCTTCGAAAAGAGCGATTGAAGAGCTGCAGATTTTAAATGATTATGCCCCTAACGATCCATGGGTCCATGTGCAGCTTGCCCAAAGCTATCGTATGATGCAGATGAAAGAGGAAGAGGCAAAGGAATATGAGATTATCCTGCAGCTGAGCCCGAATGATCATGAGGTGTTATATCATCTTGGGGTCTTGTATTTTGAATTAAATCAAAATGCTAAGGGTCTGCGTGTGTATGAAGAACTGAAAAATACGTCTGCTAAAAGAGCGGAAGATCTGCTAAAATACTATGGTTCTTCGCAAAGTATTGAACTGCTGATGGAATCAATTTAGTTTTGATTTATATTCTTTGTATTTTTTATCAAAATTTTTCTTGAAAAAAAAACATGGTCTTTCATTGACAAACTTAGATATAATAGCTAAAAAAATAATAGATCTTTATCTATGAAAGGTAGGGAAATGTTTGGAGTAAGATGAAACGGTTTTTGTGGATACTTGTTTTTTTGGTCGGCAGTCTGTATGCCTCTTCTTCGAGATTTCCCATAGACAACCTAGAGGAAGGGCAGGCTTTTTTTCTTCGACGAATCGTGGAGTTCTTTGAAGAGCAGGAGTTTTCTATTGTTAAAAGGGAGATCTTTAACTATCTTTCCGAGTACCCCGATTCTTCTTTAAATGATTATCTCTATGTGATCTTAGGGGATTTGCTGATCGATGAAAAAGATTATTCCCAAGCGGTCGCAGCCTATTCTCATATTAAAAACAAAGAGCTGATTGAAGATATTGGGACAAATTTAATTCAATGCCTCTATGAGCTGAAGCGTTATAAGGGCGCAATTTTTTATACGCTTAAATATATTAAGTCTCATCAGGATTTGGAAAAGGCCGTTAAAGACAAGCTTGTTTTTTGTCTGGGCGACTGTTTTTTTCAGGAGGCTCTAGCCTCTGAAGAAAATATAGAGCAGCAAAAAAAATATGCTTCTCGGGCCAAAAACTGTTTTAGCTCGTTGATTGACAGCGGGTATCAGGAAAATGTGTTAATTTATCTTTCCCATATCTATCAGATGCTAGAGGAATATGTTCTGGCGGGAGATATTTTTGTTCTTCTTTCCGAGAAGAACAAGGACAGGCAGGAAGAGTTTCTTTTGCAGGCAGCTCTGTTTTATTCAGATAAGGACAGAGAAAAAGCGATAGAAACCTTTCGGAAAGTTATGGGCTTAAAGGGGGATAAAGCGCAAGAGGCTGCAGAGTACTGTATGCAGCTATTATATTTTTCCGAGAAATATCAGGAAATTATCGAGCAGAAAAACCATTTGCAAAAGGTAATAGAGCCACGCAAGGCCCGTATGGTCAATTGGTATGTTGGCAAAAGTTATTTCGCCTGTAAGCAGTATGACTTGGCAGTTGCCGAACTTTTACATTTTATCGAGCTTGAGAAAAGCGCTTCGGACTGGATGCATGAGGCCTTGCTGCTAGTGATGAAATCGGCAGTAAATCTTTCGGACAAGAAAACATATGATACCGCCTATTTGGTTTTTGAAGAGCTGTTTCCATCAGACGAGCAGATGCCAATGACTTTATTGGCGAAGGCTTTTTTAGAAAAAGACAATGCCAAAGCCTTAATAATTTTGGAAAAGATAGAGGAGAACCACCCTGATTTTAATAAACGTTTTCAGGTTCTTTTTGAAAGGGCCCATTTAAATTTTCTTTTAGATAAAGGTGAAGAGAGCCGCTCTCTGTTCAAAGAATATGTACAGGCATATACCGAAGATAGAGAACTTTTGCAGAAAGCATGGGACGGGCTGGTTGAAGCCTCCCTTCTTTATATTACTCAGATTTCTGCCGATAAAAAACCGATGGCCCAGCTGGAATTTATTCAGGATTTACAAAATTATCTGACAGCAGCTCCTAAGGTAACGGAAGAAAAAAAGGCGGAGCTTTCCTATGCTTTGGCCTGTATGGAATATGAGGTTAAAGATTATGAGCATGCGATTGTGCATTTTGAAAAAATTCTAGATAAACACCCTTCTCATGAGAACATAACCGATATCTATTATTATCTAGCATTGAGCTATCGGTCCAAGGGTGATCATGAAAATTTCTCTCAATGTTTAACAAAAGCCATGGACGGTCTTTCTGAAAATGATGAAAGAAGAAAAGACTTTCATCTGATGCTGTACAATACGTATTTGCAATTAGCGCAAAAGGAAGAAAAATATTATGCACAGGCAGCTGAGCATTTATTTGAGGTGCAGAGGCTAAGTTTTACTCTAACGGAGGACAATCTTCTTTGGCTGGCAGAATTTTATTATCAGCAGGTAGATAAAGAATGCCGCTCTGATTTTTCTTATCGGCTGATCGATCATCCGAAACTGGCTAATTTGGCAATGCGATCGATAGAAATCTTGTCTGCGTATGAAGAACAGCCGATCATATCTGTGGAGCAGTTAATTTATGAGAAATATCTTCTACAGTTAGCAGAGCTGCACAGGTTGATGGAAAAAGAGGCTGGCAGCATTAAGGTTTTGCAGCATCTGTTGGAGCAGTATGAGGAAAGTCCGACGCTTGCATGGAAGTATCAGGAAAAAACCTATTATCTTTATGCACTAAATAATGAAAAACAGGGCAATTATGACGAGTCCCTGAAATATTATCAGAAGGTAGAAAAGCTTTCTTCTAAGACCTATTATTCTATAGCTTCATCTTTAAATAGGCTGCGTATTCAGATAAAGGGCAGCAAAGAAGAAAGCTCAGTTGCTGATCATTTATCTCAGCTCAAGTCAATACAGCTTAAAAAAAATCTCTATAATGAGCCCTTACATTTGGAAGCGGGATATGAATATATTGATTTGCGCGCATCGCTGGAAACAGATTTGCCTAAAAAGGCCAAGAAGAAATTAGAGCTGATAGCAAAGTTAAAAAAAGACTATGCCTCTGATGATATTATGTCGTCAGAATACCGAAATTTACGCAAACGGGATTCGCAGAAAGATGCACTCTATCTTTCTTATATGGAGATGCTTGATATAGAAGGCGTTCTGTGTAAGGCGATCCTTGCTAAAGAAGAGCAAAAGCAAAAGCTTTTTGAAGAAGCACGTAATAGGCTCAGCCAATATCAGGAAAAAAACAAGATTGTTACGCAATATCTTTTAAAAAGATGGGAGAAAAATATCCAGTTATTGGAAAGCTTCGAAAATGAATATCTGTCTTCGGAGAGGTAAAAGTGAAAAAGAAGCTCGTTTCCAATTCTAAAAAGAGAATATTAACGTACTGTATTATTTTTTCAATAGCGGTCCATATTGCGGCTATCTTCAGCCTTCAGCTGCGGCTGGGAGTTTTTTATTCACCCATCAATATTTTAATGCAGCTTCATGAGAAAACTAAAGATATCGCTATCGAAGAGACAAAAAGGCAAGAGAATGTTGTGCCTGTTATCTTAGCTCAGGTGCAAGAGAGAGAAAAAACGCAGCCGAAGAGCTTGCAGGAACCTGCTCAAACGCTGCCTGCTTTTTTTCAAGATAAATCCTTTGAGATGAAGGAAAGGATTTTATTTGAGCCTATTTTTTCGCCTGCTTTTGCGCAGAAGAAAATATTTTTGGCAAAGAAAATTTTACCGACACCTATAAAAGCGGATTTTCCAAAAACATCCTGTCGATCATTGGTGGCAGAGATGAAAAAAAAGACAGACCGACTAATTACTTTTTCGCAGGAAGCGCATTTGCCTGCGCCTACGCCTGTGAAAGAAGAAGAAAACCCGATTGTTCTTTCTAAGAAAAATGTTCATGTGAACAGGTCCCTGCAGGCGGAAAAAAGCATTGCGTTTACTTATAAAGACCCTCCGTTAATTTTACCGGAAAAAACAATGCTGGAGCTTTCATTGTTTTCTTATAAGAAAATAGTGCTGACACCGCTTTTATCAAGGCTGCCTTCTTTAAGGGACTTGGCGACGCTTTCCTGTGCTAATGACTTTGACTGCAGTGTTGTTTATCAGAAAAGAGAGGATGGCGAGGGGTATCTTTTTGCAGTTACATTGATACCGAATCCAAAAAGGGCTTTCAAAAAGATTAAACAAAACATATTTTTTGTTTTAGACAAGTCTAATTCCATGCAGAAAACCCGTCTGACGGCCATGCGGCATGCTGTTGCAGGTTCATTTTCATTATTGTCTATCGATGATCGGTACAATATTGTGGCTTTTGACAAGAATGTAGATTTTTTTACTCGTCAGTTAAAAGAGCCGACAGCCGGCAGTTTTTCTGAAGCGAGAAAATTTTTATTGAAACAGAACTTGGGAAGTTTTTTTTCCACTACGGATATAGCCAGGCCTTTTTACTGGCTGATGTCTTTCCCTAAAAAGGAAGATGAGATCAATATCGCTATTTTGCTCTCTAATGGAGATGCTTTTAATCCGCAGAATTTTCATGTTTTGGAAAATATTTTCTTTTCTAATAACGGCAATTTTTCTATTTATTCGCTTGCGATGAGCGAAGATAAGAACTATCCGATTTTAGATTATTTATCCATGCAGAATAGAGGGAAGGCCTATGCGGCTCCAAGCTTGAGAGGAATCAAACGTCAGCTGCAGAAGATCATTCATTCTATACGGTTTCCTATTGCTAAAAACCTTTCTGCCCATGTGATCAGTCAAGATCCGAAATTGCAAATTGAGCTGTATCCGAAAAAGCATAAGCTTCCACATTTATATTTGGATCAGCCTTATGTTATTATGGGAAGTATCAATAAGCTTGAAGATTTCATTCTTTTTATACAGGGGAGGCATGCGGATGAATGGTTTAACATTAAAAAGAGCATTAATTTTTCTCAAGCGAAAGAGGCAGGGTTTTCATTAGAAAAACAATGGGCGGTGCAGAAAGCCTATGAATATTATCAAGCGTATTTACAAACAGGTAATCTTTCAGAGCTAAAAAAGGCCAAAGAGCTTCTTATTCCTCATGATATACAGGTAGCTTTTTAATATATGATACGGATTATTGGCGGAAAATACAGATCCAGAAAATTAAAGACGATAGAGGCGCCTTCTCTTAGGCCGACGTCGTCAATGATTCGTGAATCTGTCTTTAACATTTGTCAAAATGCAATAGAGGGAGCGGTTTTTTTCGATCTTTTTGCAGGTACGGGAGCCATGGGGCTCGAGGCCTTAAGCCGTGGAGCGAAAGAGGTGGTTTTTGTAGAAAGCAACAAAAAAGCTGTTCAATGCATTAAGGACAATATCCTGATTTTGAAAGAAGAAGACAGCAGCCGGGTATTTTCTCAGGCTGTGGATAAGTTTTTACAAAAGACGGCAATAAAGCCTGATATTATTTTTATGGACCCTCCTTATTCTCTTAGCCTAGATGTAGTAATCGAACTTCTCAAACAGATAGATGAGCGCTGGAAGGAGCTTATTGTATTTGTGGAAAGAAAATATGACC
>CAZULH010000060.1:0-7189 GCA_964621105.1 uncultured bacterium | reverse complement strand
AGAAAGCCGCTTTTGTTACCTTGGGGTCCATGCTTTTGGGAATCGTTGTAACAGGTCTATTTGTTGCTATCTCTATGACCGGCGGCGGCGGCGCATGGGATAACGCTAAAAAATTGATCGAAGAAGGTCAATACGGCGGAAAAGGGTCCGAAGCGCACAAAGCTGCTGTAACAGGAGATACCGTCGGCGATCCGTATAAAGATACTGCCGGTCCTGCGATCAATCCTATGATCAAAATCGCTAACATCGTCGCTCTGCTTCTGTTAGCTATTTTATCTAAAACTTTCTAAGAAGCCCTTTCCGACTTCTCTTTTATTCCCCTTTTTACTATATAAAAAATAAGAAGGGGATTTTTTTATGCGTTATCTAATTGTTTTTATCATGCTGTCTTCTGCTGTTTTTGCAGCGCCGAAAGCTTCCAAAACACCAAAAGCTTCCGATCTGCAAAGGACAGCTATTGCAAAAATTGAAGAAGAAAAGCCTGCTTTTTTTATCAAAGGCGATTTTCTCTATTGGCGCATAGAAGAAGGAGAACTGGATTTTGTCCATAACGACAGCACAGGATTAACTTCCGCAACAGGCGGACTTGGCGACTTAGAACATGCAACCTATGAGTGGAATCCCGGATTTAAGGCCGCTTTAGAATACCGCATCAAATCCGATATGTGGAAATTTGAAGGTCATTATACATTCTTTAACCCATCTTCTACCAAAACCATTCTGCGTCCTGCCGGAAAAACAATAACAGGGACTTTCCCTCAATTTACCGTTAATCCTATGGAGAAGGCCACCAGCCACATTTCCTTTCAGGGACATTTTTTTGATCTTCTGCTTTCCAGAGTCTTCACCGTTACACCGAAAATCCATATCAATTTCTTCAACGGCCTAGAAGGATGCTGGATCAAACAGAACTGGGGAATCACCTACTTTGGCGAAGCTCCCGGCAATACCAACACCAAAATCAAGCCCAAATGGCGCTTTAAAGGCGTGGGGATAAAATCAGGACTGTTGGCAGACTGGCTCATGGGCAAAGGATTTAACTGGACCATGCAGGGAGCCATCTCTGAAATCTTCGGCAACTACGATAACCGTATCAAAACAATCCGCCAATATCCGACGACAGGAGTTAACCTGACCCTGCAGTTTATCCATTATGACGATTTCCGCTTAGTCACCCATTTTCAATTTCTAATGGGCCCGTCATGGGAAGGCCAATATAACTGGGGCGGCATTCGGCTCTTTATCGGCTATGAGCTCAACAACTGGCTCAATATCCATGAGATCCTAAGAGAGGAATTCCATGCGTCCACAGACTCTGTCACCAACCCTCTGTCCCGACATATTAAATCACCCTTTCAGACACAGGGACTGACAGTGAACGCTACTCTAAACTGGTAGCCAGGGAATCTGCGGCTCAAACAAGATCTTGTTGCAGTATAATCATAAAACCATCAAAATTTTACTCAGTAAAACATTCCGTTTTTTATAAAACGGACAAACCACATTGGATGAGACAACATAAGGAGTATCCATTATGACAAGTCAAGCCTGCCAAACTATCTGCCAAAGCTGTGCCATGCCCCTCAATAATGAAGAAGATTTTGGTTCTAACGAAGACCAAACCGTCAGCCAAGAATACTGCAGATACTGCTACCAGAACGGATGGTTCACAAACCCCGACATTACCTTAGAAGAAATGATCGAAAAACTAGCCTCTTTCCACGATCAAATGGGATTATCCAAAGAAGAAGCCGCCAATATGGCAAAAAATATTTTACCAACATTAGAGCGCTGGAGAGAAAACAGCCTTTAGAGAAAAGGTCTCTTATGGCAAAATTATAACATGTTCATTGCCGGTGTGGCGGAATTGGTAGACGCGGTAGACTCAAAATCTACTCTTAGCAATAAGGTGCTGGTTCGAGTCCGGTCATCGGCAATTTTTTTTCCTCGAATTTAATCGATTAGTCTTTTATAAATTTTTTTAAAAAGGAAAATTTATGGAAGCCTACCAAGCTCTTCTTTCTAGAAGAAGCATACGAAAATATACTTCAAAAAAAATACCTAAAGAAACCGTTGAGGAAATTATTAAAGCTGCGATGTACGCCCCTTCTGCCAGTAATCAGCAGCCATGGGAGTTTATCGCTATCGACAAGCGCTCTTTATTAGAAAAAATCCCTTCGTTTGATCCTCATGCGCAAATGAGCAAAGAAGCTCCTTTGGGTATTTTAGTGTGTGGCAAAACAGAAAACATACCCGCAGAAAAATTCTGGCCGCAGGATTGCGCGGCAGCAACGCAAAACCTGCTTTTGGCCGCTCACAGCCAAGGGATAGGTTCAGTATGGACAGGCGTTTACCCCAAAGAAGAGCTCATGAAAGGTTTTATTGATTTACTTTCTCTTCCCGAAACTATCGTTCCCTTTGCCTATATCGTTTTGGGATATCCCGAAAAAAAACCTTTCCCAAAAGAACGCTTCATTAAAGAACGCATCCACTATAATCAGTGGTGATCCTTCTCCTTTTGAAGATCCTCATGCTGCTGCATTAAGTCCTGTTCTTCTTCTTCGAGCTGTTCAATTAGATCTTTTTCATATATTTTTTCTTCGCGCTGTCGTAATTTTTTCTCTTGCGGATCAGGGTTTAATTTCTTTCTATTTGGCATAAAAGCCTCCATTATTAATCGGTTTTTTCACAATGGTTAAACAAGATTCCTTTGATATAATACCTAAGTTGACCAAATTTTTTAAGAAAAAAGGTAGCAGATCCTCTGCAAATTGCCAAGTGGATAATCCTTATTGAATGTGATCCTTCGCTTTTTTAAATACCTTTCTACTTTAGCTTTTTAACAGCCTCATGCAAAGCGGCATTTTCTGCAGAACTGCTTTTTGCCCAATCGGTAGTATATTGAATAAAGGCGCTGTTAAATAAATACATGATCTTATTCTGGCTAATAGAAACCAGTTTGGAAAACGGTGATTGAAAAAGATTTTCATTCGTAGTTGGAGATTTATCAATCAGAGAAAACCGCAGCTGGCTGTGCACGGGCACCTGATAATAATATTTGTTGCCGATCTGCATCATTTTACCCTCTAAGAACAGCTGTTCAAAACCGATGGAGAACTGCTGCCGCAGGGCATTCTCATTTACGACAAAACACTCGGGGTTGATAACCGGCATCATATCAAAAAAAGAAGTCTGGGCAATCCCTCCCATCAAATCGATATTTTTCATCTGCTGCTGAAAAGAAAAATCCTTAATGGCAAATATGTTGTATGGCATCCATACAAGAATATCCCCCTGCCTGATCGATATCTTTTTATAAATATGCGCAAATATTTTTGACAGGTTTCCGGCAATCGATCCATTTTGTTTGAAAAAACCCGATTCCCTTGAAATTTCTGCAGGTATGAGAACACAAGGTAAATTATGCTTCGCCGCACGTTTTTGAAGAGTTGTAGTATTATTGTTCAATTCATCCAAAATAAGATAATAGACAAAGTCGTCTTTCAGATATTTTTTAAATGAAAGTGACTGAGCATAAGCAAAAATCAAGTAATTTAAGCCATATGAAAAAATATGAACCTTGCTCTCCAATGGATGAAAAACAATAAGAAAAAAAAGGATAATACTTCCAATTTTTTTCATAAAACTCCTTGTGCTTAAAGATTCAAAACTAAAATGTAAAAAAATTTTTTGAATCTTATAAATGAATTCTCAATATATCCACAAGGAGTTTTTTAAAACTTACCTGTTAAAAACGGCCTTCAAAGCCCATGTAGACCAGATAAGCGCCGATAGCTACAAGCACAACACCGAGAACCTTGAAGAACTCTTTCGATTTTGCTTTCTTTGCCATCTGATGCATAATGGCCTTATGGTAAAAGAGCCTTGCCAGTCCGATCAGTAAAATGATCCAGCCGATAATTGTAATCACTACAGGCCAGTCTTTTACCCACATGTTATGTGATAAAACAATAGCAAACCCAGCTATAAGGGGACAAATGCTGATAAGTGTCATCATGGCATCGCTTTTGCTGATTTGAGAAATGGTCTTTTGAAAATTTTCCGTTCTCACGACCATCGCTAATCCGAAAAATCCAATACTGAATCCGATTAACTTAGCTAAATATATGGTTAGAGGATCAATCATTTATATTCTCCTTTCCTTGATTATCCTTACAATTTTTTCATATCGGATAACCATTTATTTTTAAACACTTCTTTTATTGATTTATCGCAATAATAGAAAGATGCTGCTAACCATTAGGCATTTACTGCTTTTTTACGAATAACGCCATCGCTGATCTCTTCAATACGGTCGGCATAGTCCAATATCCGGGGATCATGCGTAACAATAACTATCGAACACTGGTTCATTTTCTGGATCTCTTTGAGCATTTCAATTACCGTTCTTCCTGTCTGCATGTCCAGAAAACTGGTAGGCTCATCGCATAGAATAACTTTTGGCTGATGAATACAGCCTCTGGCGATCGATACACGCTGCTGCTCTCCCCCTGATAGCTCTTTGGGATAAGAAACAAACTTGTCCTTAAGCCCCATCTTCGTCAATACCTCTTTGGCACGAAGACAGGCCTCATTTTTATCCACTTTTTGAATCAGCAGAGGAATGCATACATTTTCTACCGCATTCAAGGTAGGGATCAAATTTAATGTCTGAAAAACAAAGCCTACATTTTTTCCTCTGAAAAAAGCCTTCTGTGAAAGGGGCAGATGGTTGATGTCCTGATGTAAAACCTCACAAAGTCCCTCGTCCTGGTTCAAGATCCCCCCGATAATGGAAATCAATGTCGTTTTTCCAGACCCTGACGGCCCCATCAGCATTAAAAGCTCATTCTCTTTAACCTGAAGATCGATCCCTCGAAGCGCATGCACCTGGGCCTGCCCTACATAGAAAGTCTTTTTCACCTGCTGGCAGTTAACAACGACCTTATCCATATCACGACCTAAAAACAATGGCGGGTTCAATTCGATAAATTTTTAAAAGACTGATCATCGTAGAAAAAAAGCAGATAAAAAATACCGCAAAGGCTGTAAGCGCATACAGCTGCCAGGGCAAACTAAAGGAAAGATCGGAATAACGAAAGAAATACCCGAAAAAAGCAGCCGATCCCGTACCTATGCCCCAGCCTAAAAAACCGACCCATGCCACCTGAAAAAGTGTCATTTTTATCAGGCTCATATTATTCGCTCCCATCGCTTTAAATATCCCTAAATACCGCAGGTTGTCATTGATAAAATTATAAAAGGTCTGCCCTGCAATGGCCGTTCCGATAATCAGCCCTAAAAGAACAGCTACCCCAAAATTTAGGGGGATCCCCGTATATTTAAGATAATAATCAACCGTCAGAGAAGAAAATTGTTTTTGCGTATAGGCTGCCAGTCCTGTTACCGCCTTAATACGGCTGCAGACCTCTTCTATTTTTTCTTTCGCTGACGCTTTAACCAAAATAAAAGATAAAAGCTTCCTCTCGCTGGGCGCGTAATTGATGGCCCTGTTATAGGTCGTATAAATCACAGGCTGAGACTGAAAGGTTCTTGCCACTTCACAGATGCCGACCACCTTTCCCCTTTTGTCATTTAACTCTAAAAGATCCCCCATGGCCAGAGGTTTTTTTTCTTTGCCGTCGCCGTTCGAGGCCAATTTATCGTCTGCTCCCACCTTATTAACAATGATCCCGTCGGCAAACCGTAAGTTCTCCAATGTGCCCTCAATCATGACGGGAGGGCCTCCGATCAATGTGCTGTCATCAATCCCCAAAACAATACAGTTCTGAAAGGTTCCATTCGCAAGCCTTCCCTTTATCAATCCCTTGTAAAAAGGAGCCGCCCACTCTACCCCTTCTATACCCCTGATCCGAAAAAGCTCCATCGCTTTTAACGGTTTGATATCATCGATATACTGCACTTTTTCATCCATTACCCAAATATCCGCCTGCGAAGTATCGCTTACCAGCCCATAGGTCCTTTTCATAATGCCTACAAATATCCCCGCCTGCTGAGTGATAATAAAAGAAGCAAAACTAATGCCTAAAATAATACCGATATATTTTGCACGGTCGTTGATCAACATTTTCAGGGCCAGTAAAAACATGCTACCACCCTCCGCCTAATGCTTTATATACAGCCACCAGGTTTGTGCTCAATGTACGTTCACGGTCGATTTTTTGGCTCTGTAAAAGAAGAACCTGTTTTTCCAGCTGCAAATAGACATTGAAATTAACAAGCCCCGCCTGATAAAGGTCATAGGTTAAATCTCTTCGAATCATAATAGCGGCTAACTCTTCATCCTTTAAATCGAGATTTTTTTTCTCATTATAATAAGCGATCAAGGCTCCTTCTACATCCTGCAGCGCTTCAATGACTGTCTTCTCATAATTCAATAACGCCTGTTTCTGCACAGATTTTTTTTCATCGACTTGCGCTTTTACCCTTCCGAAATTAATGACCGGCCAGTCCATCAGCCCGCCAAAGTCCCATCCAAAACTTTTATAGGTAAACCAGTTGTGTACCTTGTTCGATTCAAGCTGCGCTTTTCCCGTTAAGGAAAAGGTAGGGAAATAATCGGCAACGGCCGCTCCAATCCTTTCCGTTGCCGCAGCAAGTTCTCTTTCCGCCTGACGAATATCCGGACGCTTACGTAAAAGATTGGAGGGTAGGTCACATAAAAATTTTTCGTCCATCATCGGAACATTAGCAAGCGTCTGTATGTCCATAGAAAAATCTTCCGGCTGTTTTCCCAATAATACCGCCAGCCGATAATAGGTCTGTTTGATCAGCGTCTGAAAAACAACCTGTTCCTGCTCTAAACTTTTTAGCTCTTCTTTCTGCAGCAAAAACTCTCTCTCACTGTCTAATCCTGCCTCATAACTGGACAACACCAGGGCAACCAGCTACTTTTGAACATCGATGCGTCCTTGATAAAGAGCAATCTTGTTCTGCAGAGAACGGATCTCGATATAGTTTTTGGCAATATCGCTCATCACAGTAATCAAAACATCTTTGGCAAACTCTTTTTGCGCCTCCATATCGGAAAAGGCCGCTCTTTTTAATCTTCTTAATCTTCCAAAAATATCAATTTCCCAAATCGCATCAAAGCCCACCTGAAAAACATTGCGCATCGTCGGCCCGATACTGGAAGCATATAGATTTTCACTTACCCTCGTGCGGATCG
>CAZULH010000059.1:0-7255 GCA_964621105.1 uncultured bacterium | reverse complement strand
TTCCACAGGTACATCCTAAAGGCGTCCCTAGAAAAACATTATACTGTTCATCTTTTTCCAAAGGGTTGCTGACGATATATAACTGATCAGATTTCTGCTGGATATTCCACGAGCGGAAATGCAGCTCTTTTTCAGGCACATCTTCGTCTAAGTTCTCTTCTTCAAGAAAATGGCGGGGATGGAGCCTGCGTGCAATCTGACAGTAAAAACAGTTGCATTTTGGGGCGGGGCTCGGAATGGTATGAGGATCGTCCATGCCGATAATTTTAGCGATACTGGCAACTTTATCTAAAATTTCTTCAGGTAAATCCGGCGCATTGGCCTGAGCAGGATTGTGCTGCATGGCATTGCCCATCATTTCCATCTGATTGTCGCCGACAGCCATGGGCATGGAAAAGCCAAGTCCCATTTTGTTTGTCGGCAAAGCCGGAGGCGTATCGGGCTTGTCCAAATATTTGGCATGAAACAAAAAAATGGTCCTTAAATCATCATCGGTTAAATCAGGGATTTCAATTTGTTTTCCGCTTTTTATGATGACGATAAGCAGAGGCTTTTCTTTACGCTCTTCTACTGATAAGGAGACGATATTTTTCCAACTGGTTGATATATAAGGAGGTATAATTAATATGTTTTCGTTGACTTTCATAAGGGCTGTCCTTATTTTTTTTCTTTTTGCCTTCATTCTAATCAAGAACTGACGATTTGTCAAACACTTTTAGCAAACAATGTAATTGACTGCTAATCACTTTCTGCATGACGTTGGTTTTAAGGCGCTTGTAAAATAACATTAAAAAATATTTAAAAAAGATTGTATATAGAAGGACTTTTTTATATGTTTCAAAACAGATAGACCGTACCTAGGGGAGGAAAAAAGATGGGTGGTAAAAACTTTATTTTAGACACGAATGTATTTTTACATGACCCATCGGCCCTTAAAAAATTTGAAGATAATACAGTCATAGTTCCTGTCATGGTTCTAGAAGAACTGGATATGCTCAAACGCAATTCCGACGAACGGGGCAAAAATGCACGTGTTTTAATGCGGTATATCGATTCCTTAAAGGAAGTGCATGGAGGGGATTTTCAAAAAGGTGTGAAAATTCCAGAAGGGCCTACTATTAAAGTTCATTTGGACAAACCCACAGAAAAAGTAAAAAATTTCCCTCTTTTACTAGACAGAAATAGCAACCGTATCCTTCAGCTCGCTTATCTCCTCAAAGAAAAAGGGGACACGATCGTCTTTGTTTCCAAGGATTTTATCACGCGGGTGAAAGCAGAGGCCATGGGGATTGAAGCGGAAGATTATCTGCAGCTGAAAACTTCTTATGAAGAGCTCTATAAAGGCCTTAGGACAATCGAGGTCGAAAAAAAGGATGTCGATCAATTTTATAAAGATAAAAAACTGTCGCTGAAATCTCATAAATTCGAACCGAACGAATACTGTATTATGAAGAGCCCCGAGCGTTCTTCAGCCATTTGCAAATATAGCGGCAAATCAAAAAAACTAGAGCCTCTTCTGCAGGTAGAAAAAGGAGTATGGGGCATCCATCCTCTCAATACCGAACAAAAATGCGTGATGGACCTTTTAATGCGCGATGATATTCATTTGGTTACGCTTGTCGGACCTGCCGGAACGGGAAAAACGCTGATGGCTCTCTCCTGTGGCCTTTTTCAGGTTTTTGATGAAGCTAAATTCTCAAAGATACTGGTCTCTCGGCCGATTATTCCTTTAGGAAAGGATATCGGATATCTTCCGGGAACAAAAGAGGAAAAGCTCTTTCACTGGATGCAGCCTATTTATGATAACCTAGAGTTTGTCTGTGAATGCGCCAATGGCGAAGGTAATGGAAGATCGACGCTGGAATGGGTGATGGAAAGTAAAAAAATTGAAATGGAAGCCGTGACCTATATTAGGGGAAGGACTTTACCGAAAATCTATATGATTATCGATGAGGCGCAGAACTTGACTCCTCATGAGGTCAAAACAATTATTTCCCGCGCCGGCAAAAATACCAAGGTGATATTGACCGGCGACCCGACGCAGATCGACAACCCTTATCTGGACAAGGACTCTAACGGTCTGAACTATGTGGTCAATACATTTAAAGGACAAAACCTCTACGGTCATGTTTTCCTAGAGAAAACAGAGCGTTCGCAGCTAGCGGAAATCGCTGCGAAAATTATGTAGAGTCAAAGATAAGTTTAGCCAATTTTTAATAAAATAAGAGTTTGTTTGACTTTCATTTTTTTTGTAATACTTGTCCATAAGAAATAAAAACTCTGCATTCAAATTAAAACTGAAAAAATCAATAAAAAAAAGCTCTTGAGATATAAGGGAAATGTTTAGTATTTTTTATCTCTAAACGG
Organism: uncultured bacterium; assembly: GCA_964621105.1. Taxonomy (GTDB): domain Bacteria; phylum Chlamydiota; class Chlamydiia; order Chlamydiales; family SM23-39; genus CAZULH01. The sequence continues at coordinate 4,888 of CAZULH010000059.1, read as the reverse complement.
AGAAAAAATGAAACTGGAAGTGGACTGCAGCTGGCAGCAGAAACAGAAAAAAGCAAAAGTTGTTATTAACTTTACCTATGCCCCTAAAAATATTTTTTTAATGCCTCAAGATGAGATCATAGCCCTTCAGGATCTGGCGATGAACAGTTTTCAGATGGGGCCTCCTGTATTAAAACAGCTGCAATCATTTATTAAAAAATATCCGAAAAGTCCCTACGCCTATTTCGCTTATTACAAGACCTTGGATTTTTTTGAGTATGAAGAAGAGGCAGAAGCCGTTTTTCAAATAATGAAAAAAAAATTTTCCAATCAGCTTTTTACCAAATGCATCGCTTCTAGCTATTTGATCAAGGAAAATAAGCATCAGGACTTTCATAACGGTTTTGATGGAGTAGAGGTGTTAAAAGGGGCTTTCCCTAATAGAAGAGAGTTTTTTTTCGAAGAAGCCCTTTTGTTTCATAATTTGTGGGCAAAGTATTATTATGATCAAAACGATCAGCTGCAGCATCATAAGCATGTCAGTTTCGTTGAAGTTATTCTCAGTACTTTCCAATCCCTTTCTCAAGTAATTTGTAGCGAAAAAATACAATAATTTTTTTCTTTTTTTTTATAAAAAAAAGTCTACAATGCCTTGCAAAAAAGCGAGGAAAAATGTCCGTTAGCCATCTCAATTATCAAGGCCTTGTTGTTTCAAGATTATTAACAGAGAAACCGCTCTCTCAGCAAGAAAATGAAGTAACCGGTTCTTATCCTGTTTGCTGCGGGATGATATGCTTGCGGGGAAAAATCCGTTTTGTTCAGCAGCATTATAACAATGGGCGGGGGATCGTTTCTGAGCATACGCCTAGCTGCCCCTGGCTGATTGAAGAGGATAAAACAAGATTCTTCCATCTTTTTTGTCTGCCTCCGCAATTAGAAGTCGACCTTACTTATAGGCTGATTCATTTTCATCGGCCGTTAGCCGATTTAATAGAAATGGAGAAAAAGCAGCCCCTGAAGGAAGAAGATATCCAAGCCTTGGTTACAAAGGTTTTTCTCTGTCAGCAGCAAATGATTAAATTGTGGAGCAAAGAATGTCCTGCAGACTGTGAGACCACGCAAATACTTGCAGCAGCACAGAAAGAAGATCTAAAAATTATTCATCATTTTTCTTTGGATACTGCGGAATTCGCATAAAAAAAAACACAATCTTACCCAAGGGAAAAGATTGTGTTGTAAAAGCTTAAAAAAGAATTAGTATCTTCTTCTTTCGCCGCCGAAACCACCGCGGGAGCGGTTGTTATTGTTTCTAAAGCCGCCGCCGTTGCTGCGTTCTTTTGGTGGGCGTGCTTCATTGACGGTTAAAGCTCTTCCGCCAACTTCTTTGCCGTTCATTGCTTCTGTTGCTTTTTCTGCTTCGTCTTCCGAGCTCATTTCAACAAAACCAAAACCTTTGGATCGGCCGGTTGCTCTATCCATGATGACATTGGCTGAATCAACAGTACCAAATTCTTCAAATAATTTTTGAAGTTCATCATTTGTAATTTCATGGGGCAAATTCCCAACGAATAATTTCTTAGCCACGTTATTTCTCCTAATTGTGTGTTACTTAATGTAACTTATTTATTTAATCAGCCAGACGCTTGTCGTCTGATCCTGTTCATGTGACTTTTTTGTTGCGGCGATATCAAACTTTTTATTCGTAAAATAGTCTTTGCCCAAGCAAAAATACATGAAGACTTCATTTATACCTGAAAACAGAGAATCAAAGCAACACAATCTTGACATTGTTTATTATCCCTGATAACAAGGGGTTATTAAAGATTTTTTGAAGGGCTAAGATGATCCGTAAGCTTTCATCAGGTAAATACCGTCTCTACTCGAGAAAGAAAGACCCTAAAACCGGAAAAAGAAGGAATTTAGGGACCTTCTCTTCTAGAAAAGCCGCTGTGCAGCATGAGAAGGAAATACATTTCTTTAAAGGGCGATAGATGATGAATGTATCGTATTTGTTTATCGGCCTTGGAGGCGCCGCCGGCGCTATAATAAGAGTCTTTCTTATGAGAATTTTTCCTGCATCAATACTTAATTTCCCTATAAAAATTCTTTTAATCAATATCATCGGCTGTCTGGCTATAGGAATCCTAACGGAGCTCATGGCCTTTTACTGGAGCGCCTCTGTAAATATGCGGCATTTTCTTATTCAGGGGTTTTTAGGAGGATTTACCACATTTTCCGCATTTGCTTTGGAATTCGGCCTGTTATATGAGAAAGGCTTTTCTATGACCGCCATTTTTTACGCAATACTGAGCCTGATACTATGCCTTCTCTTTTTCTTTTTTGGATTGAAGGTAGTGAGATTATTTGTTTGATTCTTTCAGCAGTTCAATAAGGCCGGTTTTAAAATTGTAATAGCCGGCATGAACTTCGATCTTTTCATCCTTGATCAATGGTTTGATGCTCGCTGAATTTTCTATCAGGTTCTTCATGTTCAGGGCATTGATTTTTATCGCCGATTCAAGGATGTCATTTGTTTTAGCCTCCCGAGCTTCTTTTACGGCAGGATCGATAAGCTTGGCTACGTCTTCTATATCTGCTGTTTGTTTTTTTATCACGGTTTCTATAGCTCCGCATCTTTCATGTCCTAAAACTAGGATAATTACCGACTTTAGATAAAGGGCGGCATAATCAATACTGTCGAGCTCTATCGGGCCAATAACATTGCCGGCGACCCTAACGACAAAAAGATCGCCAAGCCCTTCATCGCAAATGATTTCAGGGGCTACCCGAGAATCCGAACAGCCTACGATAACCGCATAAGGGTACTGCTTGGAAGCTATTTCTTTTCTTCTTTCCTGATTGCGGTTGGGATGCTGGGATTGATCGTTCATATAGCGTCTGTTGCCTTCAATAAGACGCTGCAGGGCTTTTTGAGGTGTAAGCGTTGGTTCTTTTGCGAAAAGACAAAAAGATGACAATAAAACTATCAAGCCGGCGAAGAATATTTTTTTCATACGAACATCTCTTCCTGTTACTATAACAAATAGGCTTTTTATGTTTTTCTTTCTAGAAGGTTCTTATCTTAGGGTTTTAAAGGAATAAATAATTGTGGAGAGACAGCAAGTTAGGCTGATAAAACTGCAATTATAGGTGTGTTCAGAAATTATGATGCAGTAAGTCAAGCTTTTCCGTTAATGTGAGATTTGTCAAAAGTTGGTTAGCAATGTATCTAAACGACTTTCCATATCTTTGATAAGGTTAGAGGAATGATCGGAAACGCCGACATCAGTATTGATCTGAAAAGCATAAGCTATTTTATTTTTGGGCAAATAGCGCATGCTAGATGTATAACCCGGTATTATGCCCCAATGTCCGTATACAGGTCTTTTCGGATCTTTTTTTAAAATAACAATACCGGCTCCATAATAAAGACCATTGTTATTGTCAGTTATAGGCATGCCCTTTAAAAGATCATATAAATAATCTTCTTTCATAGCATCTCCTTCAAACAACAGTTTTGTCCATAGAGCAAGATCTTTTGAAGAACTGACTATACCTCCCCCTGTCCATTCAAAGTTAGGATTCCAAATCATCTCTTTTTTATTAGTAAGTGTTTTTATAGGCAGCCCAAACAAGTTATTTTGCGTCGTGTAGCCAGCTGCTAAATGCTCTACTTTTTTTCTATTAGAAGGAGAGGTGTTTTTTAGATGTAAAGGTTTTAAAAAGCGCTTTTCAAGTTCATGATAATAGGTGTGTTTGGTTGCAGTTTCAATTACCATTCCCAAAAGAATATAGCCTGTGTCTGTATATCTCCATCCTTTGCCTGCTTCAAATAAGGGAGGTTGGTCTAATATATACGATACAAGAGCCTCCGGTTTGAAAAGCTTACCGGGCTTCTTCCAATTTTTAGAAAACACATCTAGAAATTTTTGCATATGGACATGATCTAAAAGGCCTGCGCTATGAGTAAGTAAATGACGAAGAGTAATAGTCGAATGGTTAGGTAGGCGTGAAAACCATTCACGGTCATCTAGCCATTTGGAAAGTGGATCGTCGAGATGTAATTGATTTTCTTTGGAAAGCTGCAGGATGATGGCTGCAACAAAGCTTTTTCCTATACTTGCTGCTAACATTCTACATTTCGATGTCATCTTAATTTTTTTCTCTACATCGGAAAATCCTACGGCTACGACCTTTAAGGTATTATTAGGTAAAATATAAGCACAAGTTGCTCCTGGAAAACCATATTGATGGCGAAGGACGCTGAGTTCTTTTTTTATTAATGGATTCATATTTATGCAGCATGGTCATAAGGTAAAATGTTGTTAGGAAAAAAGGAATCGTCTGCTTTGTTTATTAGTTGGATCGAAGGTTTAGCAAAAAAGGCTTCTTTATCTTGAATAACAACTATAATTGAGGAAATTAAGAGTAAAATGGTTACGATGCATTTTGTAAACTGTTCTATTTTAAACAGTACTGAAAAAGCATTGATCATTGCATGAAATAAAATAACGATTAAAATACTTCGAAGATTTTTATAAAATATCCAATTCATTAAAATCGCAATTGGTAAAAGGCTAACAAAAAAATTAATTACATAGATCACATTCAATTTTCTTAACTCGTAATGGTAATAACCTTTAATAAAAAACAAAGGAAGATGCCATAGAGCCCAAAGAAATGCAAAAATAAGAGATGTATAAAAAAGGTTACAGGTACTCATAAGACTGTCGATACCATATCCTCTCCATCCCAGTTCTTCTAAAGTAGGGGCTAAAAAAATGGAAATAATCAATCCTAAAAAACTCCAGCCTTTCATGACATTGATTGTGGTAGATAAATTAAACTGTTTTGTTGATTTGCCAAATATTAGAGAGATCTTCACAGATAGGAAAAAAATGGCTGGGAT
>CAZULH010000058.1:0-7284 GCA_964621105.1 uncultured bacterium | reverse complement strand
ACCGCTAAAAATAACTAGCAAAAAGACAAAAAACAGAAAAGATCTTTCAGATCTGTTTATTAAAAATTGCGCAAAAGGTAAAAGATAGTGCACGGCAAAAAAAAAGGCCAAAACAATTAGAGGCCAAAAGGAAGGCTTTTCAACTATCTTGCGGATAGTTAAAGCGGGACTGGACCACATAGTGACCCAGGGAGACCGTATATGCGAAGTCATAAATACCTAAGGGGGAAAATCTCCCCCCTGTTAATGGTTATTCCTTAGGCTCTTTTTTGCAGCCACAACCACCGTAAATGCCGCGAGAAAAGAAGAAGGTAATCGCATAGACACCGGCCAAGCCGATAATCGAGTAGATAATTCTTGCTAAGGCACTTGTATCTGATCCTACGATATCCTGAATAACATCATACTGAAAAAATCCCCAAAAGCCCCAATTTAAGGCTCCGGCAACAACTAATAATAAAACAATAAAACGAATAAATTTCATATATCCTCCAAACAAACAATATGTTCTTTATAATTTAATATTATAAAAAATATTTTTCATTGTCATTATATTTACAAATACCGGGTTCATCTGAATGAATTGACTGTTGAGAATAAATCTGTTAGACTTTGAAAAATTTTTGGATAGTTATGGCCCAATTTGAAGAAAAAGACCTGCATCTAATTGAAGAACTCTGCCGTATCCGCTGTCAGCCTGAGGAAAAACCTGTTTTGATCGACAATATAAAAAAACTGCTTAAATATGTTGAAACGATCAATGAGGTCAATACTGATCATATTTCTCCTATCACCCACCTTTTGGCTGATGAAACGCCTGCCGATAGCAATATGAGAAAAGACAGCGCCCATAATTCCATGACTACGGACGAGTTTTTACAAAATGCGCCTGAACAGATCGGCGGTATGGTCCGTGTCCCCCCCGTTATTGACAAGGAAGAATAACATGCATCATTTAAGCGCTAAAGAAATCCACGACACCTTTATTTCCCATGAAAAATCGGCGCAGGACATCTGCGATTACTTTTTCACAAGGGTCCATCGATATGATAAACAGCTAGGCGCATTTATCACCCTAACAGAAGAACGGGCAAGAAAAAAAGCAGCCCTTTTAGATGAAAAACGAAAAAACAAAAAGCCCCTGGGCCGTTTGGCCGGCGTTCCTATTTGCATTAAAGACAATCAGAATGTGAAAGGCGTTATTACAACCTGCGGATCAAAAATATTAAATAATTTTATCGCTCCATTCGATGCAACAGCTGTCCGCCTTTTGGAAGAAGAAGACGCCCTGATCATCGGCAAAACGAACCTGGATGAATTTGCCATGGGCTCGTCGACCGAATTTTCTTCTTTTTTCCCTAGCCGCAACCCATGGAACTTACAATGTTCTCCCGGAGGTTCTTCCGGAGGTTCTGCCGCCGCTGTCAGCGCCAGGCTCTGCCCTCTTGGAACAGGAAGCGATACAGGAGGATCTATCCGTCAGCCCGCATGTCTGTCCGGCATTGTCGGATTTAAGCCGACATATGGACGGGTCTCAAGATTCGGACTGGTTGCCTTAGCTTCTTCATGGGACCAGATTGGTTCTTTTTCTACCAATGTCTATGACTGCGCACTGATGATGGAGATCATCGGAAAACACTGTGACAAAGACGCAACTTCACTGCCCCTGCCCCCCGAAAAATTAATAGAAACGCTTCCCGAAGACCTCAAAGGTAAAAAAATCGGCATCCCCTGGCATTTTTTAGAAACCTTAAAAAAAGAGACAATCGATAATTTTAAGGAATCTGTTAAAATCCTACAGGACCTGGGAGCTCAAATAGAAGAAATCAATCTCGATGTACTGCAATATGCCCTGCCGATCTATCATATCGTACAGACAGCAGAAGCGTCTACCAATCTGGCCAGGTTTGACGGTGTGCGTTTCGGCCATCGCTCAAAAGAAGCCAAGTCATTAAACGAGATCTATTACCTCTCACGTGACGAAGGTTTTGGCCCCGAGGTCAAACGCCGCATTTTTGCCGGCACCTATGTATTATCGGCAGGATTTATCGATGCCTATTATAAAAAAGCCCAGAAAGTGAGAAAGGTGATTATCGACCATATCAATACGGCTTTTTCCAAATGCGACCTGATCGCCATGCCTACCGCTACTTCTATTGCTTTTGAGCTCAATTCCATTCAGGACCCTATTGAAATGTATCTGCAGGATATCTTCACTGTCGGTGCCAACCTTGCCGGTCTTCCTGCTATCAGCGTTCCCAGCGGATTTAGCCAGCAAATGCCGTTAGGCCTGCAGCTGATGGGCCCTAGAAGACAGGACAGGTCAGTAATCCACAGCGCCTATGCTTTTGAAAAGCGGCTGCAGCTGAAAAATACCATTCCCCCTCTTTTTGACAAGGAGCTAAAATCATGAGCCATGACAACTGGCAGGCCGTTATCGGCCTGGAAATACACGTTCAGTTAAATACCAAATCGAAAATGTTCAGCACGGCCGTAAACCATTTTGGGGATATTCCCAACACCAATATTTCTGAAAATTGCACAGGCATGCCCGGAGCTTTGCCGGTAGTCAACCAGGAAGCGGTAAAAAAAGCGATTCTTTTCGGCCTGGCTATCGATGCAAAAATCTCTAATTATTCCTGTTTTGACAGAAAGTCCTACTTTTACCCCGATACGCCCAGAAACTATCAGATCACCCAATTTGACCACCCTATTGTTGTGGGAGGAACCATAACGGCCGATGTAGAGGGGAAAACGAAAAAATTTATTATTGATCATGCCCATCTGGAAGATGATGCGGGCATGCTCAAGCATTTCAGCAGTTTTGCCGGCGTTGACTATAACCGCGCAGGCGTCCCTCTTTTAGAAATTGTCTCACAACCTGTTATTCATTCGCCCAAAGAAGCCGTCGCCTATGTCATGGCAATCAAGGCCATTATGGAATATATCGACGCTTCCAACTGTAATATGGATGAAGGATCGCTTCGCGTCGATGCCAATATTTCTGTCCGTCCCAAATCAGAAAAAAAATTGCGTAACAAAACTGAAATTAAAAACATGAACTCTTTTAATTTCTTAGAAATGGCCATCCGTTCGGAAATTGAAAGACAAATCTCCATTTACACCAATCATCCTTATGAAGACCCTAATTCCTTAATCATTCCCGGCACCTATAGATGGAACGGCAAAAACAAAGAAATTACCCTTATGCGAAGAAAAGAAGGCCATGCCGATTACCGTTATTTTCCAGAGCCGGACCTTTTGCCTTTGCGCATTTCCAATGAATATATCCAGTCGATAAAAGAGACTATGCCTGAACTTCCTCACGAGCGTTATGAAAGATATCTGCAAGAGCTTACCTTATCGGAATATTCCGCCTCTCTTTTAGTTAACAACAAACCTTTGTCCGACTATTTTGAAAAATGCTTAAAATCTTATCCGAAAAATCCCCATGCTTTATGCAACTGGATAACCATTGAATTTATGGGCAGGCTTAAAGACAGAGGCGAATCCCTTGTTTCCATAGGCATGCCGCCCGAGCATATCGCCCAGCTTGTCGAGCTCATCGATAAAAAGGAAATTACAGGAAAAATAGCAAAGCAGATCGCAGATGAGATGATCAAAAATACAAAAAAAGCCCCTAAAGCTATTATTGCAGGCAACCCTAACTATCTGCCTCTTTCCGATACGGCAGAAATTGAAGTTTTTGTTGATCAGGTCATTAAAGAAAATCCACAATCCATTGTTGATTACAAAAACGGAAAAGACAAAGCTTTTGCCTATCTTGTCGGACAAGTAATGAAACTTTCAAAAGGAAAGGCCAGTCCACAAATTGTCAATGATCTTTTACATAAAAAGATCGATTAATTACTTTTCTAATTACATCCTTTCATCATTTTTTTCTTTATATATATATATATTTATACTATGAGAAAAATTACGGGACTGATTATCCCTGCAAGGAAGGAAAAAAAATGAAAAAAGCCATTGCTTTGGCTTCTGCTCTTATATTGTTATATTCCTGTTCAACCGAGGATGCTTTTGATCCAATGACATATGCGCCGGCAACGCATTATACCGTATGGCGGCCGCTGAAAAATTCTTTCACCATGACATCAAAATTCTGCAAGCCGCTGATCGCCGCTCATTACAATCCCGATAAATTATCTTTAGCCGAACTGATCGATATCGCCCTGATCAACAACCCCGATACAAAAAAGACCTGGGCCCAGGCACGCGAAGCTGCAGCCGTATATGGAGAAAAATTATCTCCCTATTATCCTGAAATTAATGTCGACGCTTCTTATACAAGGGAAAGACAGACATATCTTAACGAAACCCTTGAGCATCCTCATAAAGCAAGTGAATATTACCGAACAACTGTTACTCCTGAAGCAACAGTAACCTATACAATCTTCGATTTCGGACAAAGAAGAAGCACCTCTGAAGTCGCCCGCCAGTCTTTATATTACGCCGATTACACCCATAACCGGCAGATACAGACAGTTATTCAAATGGTGATGAATGATTATTATAATTATCTCTACCAAAAACAGAACCTGCAGGCAAAAGAGGCTGATCTTGAAGATGCCAAACAGTCGCTCGATGCCGCCAATCAAAAATTTGCAGCAGGCGTTGCTTCTGTCGGAGATGTTGTTCAGGCCAAAACAAAATATCTGCAGATAAAAATTGAGCTCTCAACACAAAAGGAAAAAGTAGAAGGATCTTTCGTTCAACTTGCTTACGATATCGGACTGCCGGCCAATTTCCCTTTCAATGTAGAGAAATTTCCTGATCATCTCTATCTTGAGGAAATGCTGACATCGGTCGATGAGCTCATCCAGTTTGCCCAAACTAACCGCCAGGATTTTTTAGCCATGCAGGCAGAATTAAAATCCCAGCAGGCTAAAATCGATTATGCCTATGCTGCCGACAGGCCGGTAATTGCCGGTTATTTCAATATCGGTAAAAACTGGTATAACGACCATGATTATGAAGACTATCATTTTCGCGGTATGCTTAAACTGAGCTTTCCTTTATTTAAAGGGTTTTTCTACAAGAACCAAAGAAGACAGGCCAAAGCCCTTTACACCCAGTCCAAAGCCAGCCTAGAACAGCTTGAACTAAGTATTGTAAGCGACATTACCTATAATCACTACCAGGCAAAAATGGCTTCGGAAATTTATAAGTTCTCCGATGATTACCTGAAAGCTTCGGAAGAAGAGTTCGTCATCGCATTGAGCAATTATAAAGCTGGAACAAATACCATTTTAGATGTTCTTTCCGCACAAAGCTCTCTTGCTGATTCACGCGCCAAAAAAGCGCAGGCCACCCGCGACTGGTTCTCTTCTTTAGCTAACTTATCCTACTCAACGGGCTCGATGTGCCTGCCCCAGTGCGAGGCCTGTGTAAACGAGGGGGAACTATGAAAAAAATAACGATGATACTATCTGTCTGTTTACTTGTATTTACTGCTGCTTCCTGCTCAAAAAAGAAAAAACAGCCGCAGGAAAGAACCTTTCCCATCAAGTCTGCCAAAGCAACAAAAAAAGATGCTTTGATATTTATCGATACGATCGGACATGTCCGCTCTTTAGCCTCCATTAAGATCAAATCACGAATCGAAGGCGAACTGATCGAAGTATATTTTAAAGAAGGGCAAGAGGTACAGGAAGGAGATCTTCTTTTTTCTATCGATCCCCGTCCCTATATCGCCCAACTGGAAAGAACTAAAGGCGAACTGAAAGAAAATGTGGCCAATCTTCAGCTGGCAAGAGATAAGGTCTCCCGGTATTCCGCCCTGGTTAAAGAAGAATATATTTCCGAACTGGACTTTGATTCTTTAACAACCGATGTACTGCGCTATGAAGCGCTGATCGATCAAAATAAGGCCGACATAGAAAAAGCGCAGATCAATTTAGACTACTGCCAGATCTATTCTCCCATCAATGGCGTTACCGGCATTCTGCAGATCGATAAAGGCAACCTTATTGCGCAAGAAGGCAATGTGCCGTTAATCCGACTTGACCAGATAACCCCGATCTACGTAGATTTTTCCATTGCTGAAAAAGATTTTCCTAAAGTGCAGCATTACAGCAAAATCCATTCCCTTCAAATTCGCGCCGCCTATGATGATATCGAACATCATTATAAGGAAGGAGACCTTCAGCTCTACGACAGCTATGTCGATATGCAGACAGGAATGATTAAGCTCCGCGCTATTTTCAAGAACACGGACAAAGAATTATGGCCGGGCGAATATGTAAAAACACGGGTGATTTTAACCACGCAAAAAGATGCTGTGATTATCCCTTACCAATCCGTTCAGCTGACAACAGCAGGGCCTGTTGTCTTTATCGTACAAAAAGATCAAACGGTAAAAATGCAAAAAATAAAGCTCGGACAGAGAGAGGATGAAAACGTTATCGTCAACGAAGGGATAAAAGAAAATGATGAAATCGTAACGGACGGACAGCTGAACTTATACGACGACGCCAAGATTTTTTATTCACAAACACCATCGGATGGGGATCAGTCATGATCAATGTTTCCGAACCGTTTATCCGTCGCCCTGTAATGACTACGCTTGTTATGGCGACTATCCTTATGTTCGGATTTTTATCTTATGAATCTTTGCCTGTCAGCGACCTTCCCAATGTTGATTACCCTACAATTTTAGTGAATGTCGACAACCCCGGCTCCAATCCTTCAACCATGTCCAATACCTGCGCAACGCCTTTAGAAAGAGAATTCATGACCATTGACGGACTAAATATTATTACATCGAACAGCGTTACCGGCAATACTCAGCTTGTTCTGCAGTTTGTTTTAGACAAATCGATGGACACCGCTTCCCTCGATGTAGAAGCAGCCATCAACCGCGCCCTTCCCAACCTTCCGCAGGACCTGCCTTACAACCCTACCTATAAAAAGGTCAATCCTTCTGCAACTCCGATCATGTTTTTTTCCCTTACCTCTCCAACCATGACGCTTGCAGATCTTTACGATTATGGAAATACCTATTTAGGCCAGCGCATTTCCATGATAGACGGCATCTCGCAGGTAACCACTTATGGTGCGCCTTTTGCCGCCCGTATTCAGGTGAATCCTGTTCAGGCCGCCGCCATGAATGTCAGCATGTCTGATATTGCCAATACCATTAATAAAGGAAACGTCGATATTCCCGTCGGCACCCTCTTCGGTTCCAAAAACGAGTTCACAATCGATGTTGACGGACAATTATTTAAAGGGGGCAAATACCAGGAACTTTCTGTGAAGGCGCAG
>CAZULH010000057.1:0-7329 GCA_964621105.1 uncultured bacterium | reverse complement strand
GCAAATTTAACTTGTTTAAAATTTCTGCATTCCTTATCTTTTTTACTCATTAATATGGAGATTTTTTTATGTCTACCGACTCTTTAAAAAATAATTTGATTAAAGCTTTTATTTATAATGACGACAGCCACAACGATGCTTTGAGGATAATTTCTGCATGTATTGGCACCATTCATATCGCTACAGCTATCGCTTTAAAGATCATTGGAGGCTCTTCTGCCGGATTAGCTTCTGCCAACTTCGCTATCGGCGCTCTTTTCCTATATGGAGGAGCAACAGGAGCTTTCGTTCCTATCGCAATTGCCGCTATGGCTGATATAGGCTGGTATTTCGCAGCAAAAGGCGTTCCTTTTTTAAATCTGCATATTGTCTGGAATATATAAGACTAAGAAGAATATTTTTCTTTAATTTCTTTTAAGATCGGCTGAATTTCTTTTTTCTGCTCGGAAGTAAGTCGATCAATATATAAAACGCCATTTAAATGATCATTTTCATGCATGAGCTCACGAGCTTTAAAATCAGCTGCATCTTCTTCAAAGATATTCCCTTCAAGATCCATCGCTTTAACATGAATACTTCTAGGCCTTGTTACTTCCATGTGAACGCCGGGAACAGATAAACAGCCTTCAGGCCCTGTCTGCATCTCCTCAGAAGGATTGGAAAGTTCCGGGTTGATATAAACAACAGGCTCTCCTAATAAAAATTCATCGGAGTCTGTCTCTATCTCCGGGCGAATAACAAAAATCTGCCATAATTCTCCCACTTGCGAAGCCGCAAGGCCCACTCCATTTCTAGCATCCATCGTTTCGATCATATCATGGACAAGCTGCTTGATCTCATCAGTAACGGCTGTAACCTTAATGGCTTTTTTTCGCAGGACAGGATTGCCATAATAGCAGAGTTTTCTCTTCATATTAGTCCTCTATCTGTTCAATAGATGGAAGCTCCCTGACGTTTTGTGATCGGCCTAAGGCAGATGTCCATAGAGAAAGAAAAACGCACGAGACTAAAAAGATTGTAGCCATATAGGCCGTAACCTTTTTGATCACAGAAGCGGTCGAGGTACCAAAAAGAGAATCCGAAGAATCTCCTCCAAAAGAGGCTCCCAGGCCAAAACTTTTTGAATCCTGAATCAACACAATAAAGGATAAAAGCACACATAAAAACAAAAATAGAAAGATAAATGTATAATAAATAAATGTCATAATTTTCCCTTTAACACTGATTAATGATTGCAGCAAAACTTTCCGGCTTTAAGGAGGCTCCTCCAATTAAAGCCCCATCGATATCTTTTTGGCTCATCAGCTCTTTAGAATTTTCCGGTTTGACCGAACCTCCATATAAGATAGGAACGAAATCGGCTGTTTTGGCAAACATCTCTTTTAAACTTTTTCTAATAAAACAATGAGCTTTTTGCGCCATCTCCGGCGTAGCGGTTTTTCCTGTTCCTATCGCCCATACAGGCTCATAGGCGACGATCACTTTCTCCATCTCTTTTTCCGATATCTTCTTTAAGCCTGTCTGCAGCTGCTGCAGAAGCACTTTTTCCGTTTTTCCGGATTCTCTTTCTTCTTCAGTTTCACCTACGCATAAAATCGGCTGGAGATCATCTAAAAGCGCACGGACCATTTTTTTTGCGATCATATCATCCGATTCATGAAAGACATGCCTTCTCTCGGAATGGCCCAATAGAACAAATTCCGCTCCGGCTGTTTTTAGCATAACCGCTGAAATTTCACCTGTAAAAGCACCTTTTTCCTCAAAATGCATATTCTGCGCACCGATAATTACATTGGTTTTTTCCGAAGCCTTTTTTGCGACATGCAGAGAAGTGAACGGCACAGCGATATAAACAGAGGGCTTGCAGGAGACTATTTCAGGAGCCAGTTTCTTAATAAACTCTATCGTTTCCGGTTCTGTTTTATGCATTTTCCAATTGCCGGCAATGATCTTTTTTCTTTCCATAAAAAGTCCTGTTTTTTGAAAAATCATTATATCTCAACCCATAGCGTACTTGCAAGTTTTTCTTCAAACTGGGAAAATAGAAAAAATTATTAGAGAAAAAATCCAATGACACATGTCCCTTTTCAGCTTTCAAAAAAGATATTAACCGTTTCCGAGCTGACCTTTCAGATAAAATCCCAGCTGGAGATTCGTTTTAAAAATATTTCTGTAGAAGGAGAAATCTCCAATTTAAAACATCAGTCCTCCGGCCATATGTATTTCTCCCTAAAAGATGAAAACTCGCAGATATCCTGTGTGCTTTTTAAAGGCAACAGCAGAAATCTGTCGCGCCTTCCCAAATCCGGGGATAAAATTACGATCAAGGGAGAAATTTCCGTATATGCCCCTCGCGGCAATTATCAGATTATTGTACGGGAGCTGACCTATGCCGGCACAGGAGAACTTCTTCTTAAGCTTCATAAGCTCAAAGAAGAGCTGAAAAATAGGGGCTGGTTCGAAAAAGAACATAAAAAACCACTTCCTCCCCTTCCCAAAACCATCGGCGTTGTCACCAGCCCGACAGGAGCGGTGATCCAGGATATTTTACATGTGCTCTCAAGAAGATTTTCCGGTTTTCATCTACTTTTAAATCCCGTCAAGGTACAGGGAGAAGGAGCAGCCGAAGAAATCGCCAAGGCTATTGATGATTTTAACAAATACCGGCTGGCGGATATTCTTATTATAGGACGGGGCGGAGGCAGCTTGGAAGATCTCTGGGCCTTTAACGAGGAAATTGTCGCTAAGGCTATTTTCGAATCTAACATCCCGATCATTTCCGCTGTCGGCCATGAAACAGATACCTCCATAGCCGATTATGTGGCCGACATCCGCGCTCCCACTCCTTCGGCTGCTGCCGAGATTGCGATCAAAGAAAAACAATTTCTTCTAGACACACTCAATAATTATCGCCAACAGACCAAAAACACCCTTTTGCAGCAGATCAGACAGGCTCGGCAAAATCTTCTGCATTTTAAAAAACAAAGCGTTTTTTCTTCTGCCTACACACTATTGGGAACATCGATCCAACGGATCGATGATATTCAGCTGCGCCTAGATCAGTCTGTGAGATATCTGCTGCTGCAGAAAAAAGAAAAGACCAAGGCTTTTTTCAGGCAGACGCAAAACCTCAACCCTCTAAAACAGCTCTCTTTTTCAAAGGAAAAGCTTTTACGGCTCAAACAGAACATCCATTCCGCATGGAAAAGCTATATAAATCTGCAGAGAGAAAAATTTAACAAAGACTTCTTTTTGCAACGTTTAGACCAAATAATGCAAAATCTATTGTCTCATCACAAAGAACGTACGCTTTTTCTGCATGCGCATCTTTCCTCGCTCAACCCGCAAAACCTTTTAAAAAAGGGCTATAGTATTCTCTTTTCCGAAAAGAAAGATTCGATTATCCTCTCATGTAAACAAGTAAAGAAAGATCAAAAACTATCCGCCCAATTAAGCGACGGAATGATCGATGTAACCATAGAAAATGTTAAGTCTTATGAATGAGTTTAATTTTGAAGAGTCTTTTAAAAGGCTGGAAGAAATACTGGATGTGATGAACGAGGGAAAAGTTCCCCTTAAGGACTCTCTAGGCCTTTTTGAAGAAGCCGACCAGCTGATCAAAAAGTGCGACAAG
Source organism: uncultured bacterium (assembly GCA_964621105.1). Classification (GTDB taxonomy): domain Bacteria; phylum Chlamydiota; class Chlamydiia; order Chlamydiales; family SM23-39; genus CAZULH01. The sequence continues at coordinate 3,695 of CAZULH010000057.1, read as the reverse complement.
TTCTTGTCATCCTCTGAAAAAAGAATAGAAACATTAATTAAAAATCGAGAAGGCAACCTGGAAGTAGATGAAAATAATGTTCCTGTAAAAGAGTCATTTTCCTCTAATGCGGAAAATGTTCTGCAGGAAGATGAAAGCATCCCCTTTTAGCTATGCCTATATCTGAATTTTCTTCGCTAGAAGACTTCAAGAAATTTTCTATTGACCAGCTCGGGGTATTTGCCAAACAAATTCGAGAGCTTATTATAGAAACGCTTTCGAAAAATGGAGGCCATCTCTCCTCAAATCTGGGAAACATCGAATTAACGATTGCTCTGCATTATGTTTTTAACTCGCCTGCGGATAAGTTTGTTTTCGATACCAGCCACCAGTGCTATACCCATAAAATTCTTACAGGAAGATTAAAGGAGTTTTCATCGCTTCGACAGTTTGGCGGCATTTCCGGCTTTACCTGCCCTACAGAATCTTCTCACGACCATTTTTTTTCCGGCCATGCAGGAACAGCTCTTTCTTTAGGGCTGGGACTGGCTAAAAACCGCGATTTTACAAACAGCCAGGAACATATTCTTCCTATTATTGGAGACGGGTCATTGAACTGCGGCCTGACACTGGAAGCATTAAACCATATCCCCAAGGAATTAAAAAACTTTATCGTTGTTCTCAACGACAACAAAATGGCGATCTCTCAAAATGTCGGCAATATCAAAAACATCTTAAGTCGTTTGGTCAACAGTCCGACCACCAACAAACTAAGCTTTGATGTGCAAAACCTGTTAAAAAAGATCCCCCGCTTTGGACCGCTTTTAGCTCAGCAAGAACAAAAAGTAATCGAATCGATTAAAAATTTCGTCAGCCCTGCTCCTTTCTTTGAACAGTTCGGCTTAAGCTATATCGGACCCGTCGATGGTTATAACATGGAAAAAATGATCGAAACCTTTTCCAAGGCAAAAAGAATACAGCGGCCTATTATCATCCATGTTATTACTCAAAAAGGAAAGGGCCTGCAATCTGCCTTAGATAACCCAACCCTCTACCATGGGGTAAAACCTTTTAATCCGCAGACCGGAAAAATTGTTTCTTCTTCTGCCAAACCGTCCTTTCCCAAAACATTCGGTAAAACACTGGTTGAATTAGCCGATAAACATCCCAATCTCTTCGCTATCTCGCCTGCTATGATCGAAGGATCGTTCATGACGGAAATGATGCAAAAATACCCGCAGAGATGTTTAGACATGGGAATTGCAGAAGGCCATGCCTTAACGTATGCTGCCGGTCTATGCTATCAGAAAAAAACAAAAGTAATTGCCTGTATTTATTCCACTTTTTTACAAAGGGCCTTAGATAATCTCTTTCATGACATATGTTTGCAGAACATTCCCGTTATTATCGCTATCGACCGCACAGGGCTCAACGGCCCGGACGGCGTAACTCATCATGGCATTTATGATATTGCTTTTTTACAAACTATCCCCAATCTGATTATTGCCCAGCCAAGAGACGCCCATCTTTTAAAAGAGCTGTTATTTTTTGCCATGAATACCTCTCAGCCTATAGCTATCCGTTACCCTAACCGTAAAACCGAAGAAAAAAATATTCCGCTTCGTCCTTTGCAGCTTTCGCAAACCGATATCTTAGAACAAGGAGAAGATGTTCTGATAGTTGCTCTTGGAGATTTTTACCAGCAAGGCCTAGAAGCCTCTTTACTTCTTAAACAAGAGGGCATTACCTGTACAGTTGTCGACCCTATTTTCATTAAGCCCCTTAACGAAGAGTTTTTTGCCGACCTAGCTTCCAAACACACCTTATGCGTAACGATAGAAGAGCATTCCCTCAAAGGCGGTTTTTATCCATTATTTCAAAGTATGCTTAACAAAATGGAAATAGCAACGCCGCTTTTGCCCATCGGAATCGAAGATCATTATGTCCATCATGGAGAGACCTCTATCCTATGGCAAACACTAGGACTAGATGCAAAGTCCATTGCAAATAAAATCTTAAACGTTTTCAATAAAAGAAAAAACGAAAGCCATGATTATAGCCATATTTCCACATAAGGAAAAAAAAGAATCTATCGACCTCGCAAAAAAAACAATCGCTTTTTTTCAAAAGCAGTCGATCGAAGTTGTTACAGAAGAAGAGTTTTCAAAAATACTGAACTGCCGGTCTTTATCTTCCGTTAATTTTAATAATATTGAGTTTCTTATTGCCATCGGAGGAGACGGCTCAATCCTGCATTTAGCGCAAAAGTATATAACCAGACAAAAACCGATTGTCGGCATCAACCTAGGAACTATCGGTTTTTTATCCGACATCCCCGTCTCTGATTTAGAAGGCTGCCTGCAAGATTTGGTAGAAAAAAAATATGCCGTTGAAAACCGTATTATCATCGAAAGCGTCTGTAACAAGAACACCTGTTTTAAAGCGATTAACGAGTTTATTATCCATAGGGGGCAAAACCCCCGCATTATCGAACTTGCCATTACCATTGACGGCAAATACTGCAATACCTTTGCCGGAGACGGTATTATCGTCGCTACCCCTAATGGATCCACCGCTTATTCCCTAGCGGCCGGAGGGCCTATTCTTACACCCCAGCTCGATGCTTTTGTCATGACCCCCGTATGCGCCCACACCATTTCCAACCGTCCAATTGTATTAACAACTTCTCAAGAGATTGAGATTCAATATGTTAGCCAAAACGAACATCCTATTGAGATCCGCGGCGACGGCATCTGTTTTACCGATATGCAGACAGATGACAAGGTCAGTTTCAAAAAGTCAAAAGATTCTTTTAAACTGATCAAACTTCACCGCCATGATTATTTTTCGACATTAAAATCAAAACTTGGCTGGTCCGGCAAACTTCCTTACTAAATATTTTTTTAATCTATTGTTTTTATATAAAGAATCACAGTTATTATTAGTTATAATATTAAATAACTTTAAATTAATCCATAATCTAATCTATAATATTTTTAAATATAAACCATATTAAAGGATAATTATGGACGATATAAACAATACTTTAAAATTTATTAATGTTATTTCAAGACTTAAAAAAATTTCTTTAGACTCTAGCGAACAAGGATTCGTAACAAAATGTGCCCTTCTTTTCCTGTTAAAGCCATACCTTAAAACCATCAATATTGAAAGATCGATAAAAATGCTTCTATCCAAAGTGATGATTCATCCTGAATCACAAGAAGTAATGCAGGAGCTGCAGGAAGAATTTAGCAAAGACACTAACTTTGCCCAATGCCTAAGCTCAATCGAAGAACTTTATCAGTTAAAGCTCGAATCTGAAGAAAAAAATTCCGAAGAAGCAAAGTTTGTTAATTCTATCGAACAGCTGCAGTCTTTATTTATCAGCAAAAAGAAAAAGGATAAAAAAGACAAGGACAAGAAACATAAAGATAAAGACGAAGATTAATAGGTAATCTGATGAAAAAACTCAGAAAAATACTTTCTCTTTGTCTTTGCGCCTCATCTTTAGTATGTGCATCTTTTGCTGAAACGGCAAAAGAGGCAGAGCTGCCGCAAACCGCCATCCAATCACAAGAAGAAAAGAGCATCGATGTTTTATTGCTCTTAGCTCTTCCTGCTTCAGGTAAATCTGAAGTTCGCAATTATATCTCTAACATGGATCTTCAAGACAGAAAAAAGGAATTTCACATCGGAAATATGGTCGAACTGGA
>CAZULH010000056.1:3567-7397 GCA_964621105.1 uncultured bacterium | reverse complement strand
TGATGGCTGTTTCCAGCCCGGTGATACCTTTCTGATGTTTTAAAAATTTCTTGATTACCTGCAGCGTAATATTGATATGGGTATTTTTACAGAGCCACTCTTCATTTTTTATATTCTGATCAATCTGTTCCGCCTGACAGCTAATATCGGAAAGGTCCCATTTTTTATGGTAAAAGTCCAAATCGATATTTTTTAAAATAAAATGCTCAGGCCTTATCAATATTTTTATGGGATAGGGATTGCTTATGCGAACATTTTCTACCAGATAGGTGCCGGGAGAAACAGTGCCGTCTAAAGAAGTAACCGCCTTCTTTTTATCAGACAGATCGCTGGTAAGTTGAAATGAACCTTCGACCACTCCTTTCATCTGCACTTCAGGAAGAAAAAGGAAATTGGCCCATTTTTTATTAAGTCTTCCCAAATCAAAATTCCATTTATCCGAATCAACATGAAGCTTTTTTGTTTTAAAACAATAATCTGCGCTAAGGGAAACACCTATCTCTTCTTCTTTTTGCAAAGATAACTGGAGAAGGGACAATTTCTCTGCGTCCCAAACAATATCACAAAAGCCCTTCATCGAAAAAAAGCTAATAATATCCGCCTTCCATTTTTCGTTTTCTTTTACTGCAAAAAGATCGATAGGGGCCAGTTTTTTACCGTCATATTCAATATTGCCGACAAAAAAAGAAAGTCCTTTCGGCTCAGAATAAAGAAGCCTGCATAAGCCGCGAAAATCTTTTCTATCTTTTTCATCGACAGAAAAAATATCCAGATCGTCTAAAAGATGATAAAAATCCTCACTTCTTTTTTGGACATCACATGAAAATTTTCCTTCACGAATAGCTCGATCGTTCATCATGAGCGAAAAAGACATCGCATTATCAAACAGATGGCTTTTATCATTTGACTCTAAGAAAAACCCGTTCGTTTGTTCATACAGCTTAAATGACAGCCTGCTTAATGTTTTCAGCATATCTTCAATACGCAAATCGATATCCCAGGAACTGCTTTTAGCTTCTCTTCGAAAAAGAGGACAGGTAACCGGATAGGAAATATTGGAAGGTAAAAAAGTTAATGCTCCCTGAACATTTTGCAAATCCCAGCATGGGTCGTCACATGACCAGTCGACAGCAAAAGAGCCCTTTTGCAGCTCACAATTATCCGTTAAATGATAGGAAATCTCATTGAACTGCGCCTGCATCTGCCACTGCGGTAATTTCTTTTCATCATCAAGAAAAAAAAGTATGTTTCCCTTTGCCTGGATATATCCCTGATCAAAAGGCAGCGAAAAAGAAGAAAAATGATTGGTTAATTGGAATAGGGAATCAATTTTGCAGCTTGATTCTAGCAGATTAATAGACAGTCGATGGGGATCAATATTGACCTCACCGGAAAGATAGACATTGTCACATAATACCTTCGGCAGAACAAACTGCAGATTAGAAGAGGCCCCATGAATCTGCGACTGATATAGCTTAAGAGACATAGCATATAAGGGAAGATAAGCATTCCCATTAAACTTGGGGACATTTATCTCCCAGTCTTTGTCTTCTTTCTTTTTACTGATAGCTATGGAAGTAGAAGCATCAAAAAAAGGCCCCGTTTTTCCGAGAAAAGGAATTTGCATTTCCAGCCAGGGATGTTTAAAAAGCAGGTTATGTCCTTTTAAGAATATTTTTACTTCTTCCTTATCATAATAAAAAGCCAAGTCGGTCTGACCCTGAAACTGCATTTTCTGATTATCGGATATAAAGGTCTGATCTATCCAGAAATTATCAAGACGAAGCCAGGCTTTATTGACAGCATCGAAAGAAAGCAGATGATTTTTTTCCAGGCCAAAGAAGCATTTTTTTTCTTCTTTGTCCCAAAAGATATTTCCTAAAAGAGTATTTTTTTCTTTTTTATGCTGATAAGAAACCCAAAGCGAAAAAGGAGACTGTAAATACTGCTGTTCATTAAGAAAAGAAAAATGATAAGGCAGAGAACCGATAAATTTAAGCTGGCTTTGATATTCCTCCAAAGACCCCATTACCTGCACTTCCCCTCTTCCCTGTTTAGAGACAAAATTCATCACGGCATGATGAAAAAATCCCTCCTGCATCTGCATATCGCAAAAAATATCTTCTACCTGGACGGGATAGTCGGGAAAAAGATTTTGGGAAAAATGCGCTTTTTTTATTTGAAAATTGGCATTGAGATATTTTTTTATGTCTTTATGAAAAGGAAGAGAGAATTTCATCAGCATTTCTTCAAAGCCAAAGACCAGCTTTTCTTCGTAAGCAGAAAAGCAGCAATGGTCCATTTTTATTTTATGGACGATCATTTCTTTTAGATGTCCTTCATCAAAATAGAGATCAAAAGTACCGTTGATTTTGCCTTTTTGCATTTGAAAAACAACAGCCCTTGGAAAAACCCAATGAACGCAATCCCTAATAAACCGCCACTGGCCCGAAGAAAAATCACTGCATTTTATTTTGACAGCCTTTTTCTTTGGGTCTTCTTTTTTTATGGCTATGTTAATAAGTTCCTTTTCATCAAGCTGAACGGAAAAACCATCATCACCTATCATTTTCTGCACATAAAAATGCTGGCTATGCTCATCAACCTGATAGTTCCCCTGAAAATCCAGTTTTGAAAAAGCTTTCTGAGAATAGAGGATATCGCCGTTGATGTTAGGAATATGCCAGTCTTTATCAAGACCATGCATCTGTCCCTGTTTAATATTTAGCGATAAAGAAAAAAAAGGATCTTCATTCCAATGGAAAAGATCGGAAGTTATAACATCCACAGCAATATTTTCTGCCTGCACATTCCATGGATAGGCAAAAGACAACTCCTTACATTCCAGTTTGGCCTGCAGATGATGCGAATGCAAATTATAGCAGATCTTTCCATCGGCATTACCTTTTATATTTTGTAAAGAGACCTCTTCATTAAAAAGCGAGGCCATATCCTGGATGTCTTCTATAGAAACATCATTCAGATTAATAAAGACCTCATATAGATCATTATATAAGATCTGCATGTCCTTATTATTTTGAAAAATAAGGTTCAGTTTTTTTTCTTTATTTGTCGAAGCAAAGGAAAATCGAAGGCGGTTGCTTAAATTTTTCCGTATAATTTCGATCGTTCCTTCTTCTATGGTTACAGGAAACCGATACGCACCCTTTTTTAAGGAAGCTGTTTTTTTTACTTTATGCAGACTGATCTCAGGCTGGTAGATGTTGCATTTGATCCAGGGCCTTTCCAAATAAAAAGAGATAGCTATTGTTTTAATAAAAACCCTAGCATCCTCATTTTCTCCCATGGTCTTCAGATTTCGAATAATGATCTGATTTTTTTTAAAAGATATCTGTTCAATCTGCACAGGCTGTCGAAAATAACTGCTTAAAACAAGCTTGATCGCATAACCGGAGATATCGTGAAAAAAAATAATACACCCGCTAAAAAAAAGACAAAGAGAGATCAAAAAAATGCGCTTTTTATTCATTCGCCTCAATTTCAATCAGCCATAATTGCGGCTGCTGTAATGACTTCATATTTTCCACATGATTACACAAAAAGCTGTTCACACGCACAACAATACCGGCAACAGGAGAGAGCAGCTCTTGCATGGCCTTGCTCGACTCCATCATGCAAAAAGGTTCATTTTTTTCTACCTTTTCTCCTTCTTTAGGAAGCTGCAGATAGACAATCTCCTCTTGCGAAGCTATAAAAGCCTTTGTAAAGCCCACGACTATTTTATGATCGGTTTTTTCAACAAAAAAAATATCCATGTTATTTTCTCATTTTACAGCTTGTCCAAAGAGAGGGATATTTTTCAGAAGCAT
>CAZULH010000056.1:2814-3557 GCA_964621105.1 uncultured bacterium | reverse complement strand
AGAATTGAACGCTTTTTTTCATCTCCTACGGAAATTCCTTTGATGAAAAAGAAAAATTCTGAGCCTCTTTAAGATAACGGTTAATTCGGTAGGTAAAGCCAAATCGGTCAAAACGGCCGGTATCAAAGCCATATAAGCAGTTCTGATACAGCATAATCTCCATGATATATTTTTTCGGTAAGACCTTTCCTCGTATCTGCAGATCCTGCGGATGACAGAGAGGATGTTTTTCCTCTTGATAAAATCTCGTCACCTCTTTTCCTGATAGAGGCTCGTCGGGAAAAAAAACAAAATGGTGGCAGTATTTGGAAACATAATACTGATTTTTAATGTCTCTCGTATCTACGAAAATTTCAATACTGTCACCCCTTCTAAAATCCTGCTGATTGATTTTTTCTATCGATGTTTTTGCTTCAATGCCGATCCCAATCCCCTTTTCATTCCAAAAAAGGCTGACATTAGCAAATTTCTCTTCATCGAGATAATCATTTAAGTTAGGAAGAAGATATTTTTTTTCCCACCGTTTATGTTCTTTTGCCTGCGGCAAATATAAAACATCCATCGAAGTTGAAAAAAACGGAAGAGGGCATAACTGCGAAACATCTTCTAACATAATTATTTGACCAAATGATCAAAAGTAAGCAGGTTTTTCTCATCCAGCTGCTGCATGATTTTTTGCATCAGTTCATATTTTGCTTCATTTACCAGCACTAATTTCAGCTGTGCCATTTTTTCATCTAGCC
>CAZULH010000056.1:0-2804 GCA_964621105.1 uncultured bacterium | reverse complement strand
GCAGATGCTGCAAGATTAAAAGCAGAAGAACAGACTGTTTTTGCAAAAAGAAAAAGGAAGTATTGTCAGGCGATATTGGCGACCACCCTGTTTTATGTGCGACAGCAAAAGCAAATGACTGTATCCATTTCTCACAGCTATTTTTATTCACTGTCATCTCTTTTTTCGAGACTTTCCAGGGACTAAAAGGCTTTTCTAGCGATGTGGCCAAATCCGCTTTCTGCATATGTAAATAGGCTGCAAGGAATTTAGCATATAGCTTCTCTTCTTTTCTTTTTTCCAGCTGCGCAAACAAAGAAGGATAACGGCTGGATAAAAAGTCTTTAGCTCCCTGATGGGACAGTCCTGCCTTTAAGCTGTCAAAGACCTTGGTCTTTTTCGCCTGGCCAAAACTCATTAGGTCCTTTTTTACCGAAGCCATATCAACAGAAAAAGAAAAATAGGTTTTCTGATCTTCCGTAAAGAGAGAGAGTTTTTCGATTGCCTCGGGATCTTTGGCGATCGCCTTGGCTACTAGCTGCAGGACATAATCCTTATTCTGTAAATTAGGAATACGGCAGTTATCAAAATAAGGGTTCATGGCTATTTCCATCGTTTTAGATCCTGCCATCTGTAAAAAATTCTGTATCCTTTTGGGATTTTCCAAAACAATCTGCTCGCGGCTATATCTGTCGATGGTAATATGGTCTTCTGGTTTCATTTTTTCCAAGAAAGCAAAACGATCGTTAGCAGGAAGGCTTTTCATCACTTCCGGATAAACATTTGCAAGTTTGTTCCAATTTTTATCTAACAGCTGCCATTCCCACAGCTCTTTTTCACCGACGCTAATGGCGATTTCTTCTATTCGCGCCGCGGCATGGTTCAAATGTATGGCATCCAAAATAAAACCGGGAGAATCGACTTGTATCTTTTCGATCGGTTTTTGCTCTAATTTTTCTAAGTCCATGTCAACTTTTCCATATGCCGCTTCAAGATAAAGAAAAAGATTAAGCAGTTCATCATCACTCTCAAGAGATAGATTTGCAGGCAGAGCGTATAAAGTTATATCCGCTTTATTCTGTATACAGTCGTCCATTTCCTTAAAGGCCAGATCATCAACAAAGATATTATTGGCAACATCCTGAAAATATTTTCTAAACAGTAATACATCCTGCCAGATATTGACCGCTGTTTTTTCATCGATATGCATCAGCTGCAGCTGATAGGCAAAAGCATCTTTTTCTTTTGGCGTCTGCATTCCCATCTGTTTGAGTTTTCTAAATCCGTCGACAGCATTTTTCTTTAAATCAAAAAGAGCCTCTTCTTTTGTAACCGCATATCCTTTTTGCTTGGCAACCTTGGCGATCTGTAAAATATACTGGCTGACAATATTGACGAAATTCTTACCGAACCAGTCGCTGACATCGCTATATCCAAGGATGGAAAAATCGGTTTGGAAAAAAGAAGGGTCAGGCTGAAGGTCCTTATAGCTTTTCTGCTGAAAAAACAGTATTTGTCTGACCATTTGAGGTGAAAATTCTTTTTGTCCCAAATACAGATCACTAAAATCTTTAAAGAACTCTGCATCCGGCGACTGATATTGTTTGAGAGCGTCCATAGCCTTAATGATTTTAGGACAGAACTGCTTCCATACATTTTTAGAGGAAATCGATTTTTCATAAGGATGCTGATAAAAGCTCATGCGCAAAGACTTGTCGAGCCTTTCCTGCAGGTCTTTTTCAATCAGATTAAAATGTTTATTTACCAAAAGGGTGCCGATCTGCGTCTGTAAAATATCTTTGGCCACAACTCCGTTATTGAAGGTGTTTAACCTTCCTCCTGTGAATATACTGTCGGCATCAGAAGATAAAAAAAAGTTCATTTGATCAAGCTCAGACTGCATAATGCTGCTGCCGTCTATGGCCCTAGCCACCTGTTTATCAGCAACTTTCGCCGCTTTGTCAAAGGTGTTATAAGTACCGAAAAAAACAAAAGAAAAAATAATAACTACCGTTACAAATAAAAAAATTATTTTTTGATAAGTCCGTAAAAATTTCATTAACATAAAAATACTCCAGCCTTCCTATAGGAAATAAAATCCTACCAAAAGAATTTTTTCCCTTCAAGAAAGGCTTTCGATATAGAGGTTAGATTTGAGAAGAAGTATAGCTGCCTTCTAAAGAAACGTCGACGCCCTCTTGGTCTTTGATCATAAAGACATAGTCAAATACGCATGACTTAAGCATTAAAGTCTCTGCATCATAGCGAATAGTTCCTTTCACTTCGATATTGTTTTTGACAAAATCTTTATCTTTCAGTTTGATCTCCGGAAGAACTTTGCAAACAAATTCTTTTTCATTTTTTTCTTCTAAAACAAGCTTGATATTTACCTGAAGTTCATCAGTCGGAACAGGAAGGGAATAATTCCAGCTGTCGCCGATCTTAACAGGATCCTTGGGAAAAGCAAAGCTAAAGGAATCTGCTGCATAAGCATTATATCCTACGGGATTTCCTTTCAAAGAGGTTTTTTGAGCAACTTCGCTAAAAAGCTGTTCCTGCAAAAGTTTGAGATGCTCTTCAATTTCATTTTTTATTTTTTCCAGTTTTTCCTCATCGGAAACGGTCAATGTCTTATCCCCATTTTCCGAAATAGAGCAAAAAACATTGCCCATATTGGAAGTAAAATCAGCAGAAGCCTTTTTTACTTTAGAGAAAAATTCAATAGTATCTTCTTCTTCATTAACATCTTTGACAGTTTGGGAAGTTACAAAGCAAAAATTAACTCTTCCGTTAAGATCAATTTCATCTTTGACATTAACATTAAA
>CAZULH010000055.1:0-7535 GCA_964621105.1 uncultured bacterium | reverse complement strand
CCCAAAAATTTACCAAAAGACGCCCAAATATTCGTAGCTGGCAGATCAGATTTATTCCACGATGCAATACCATTTAATTATATTAGAGAAGTTATTGAAGTAGCAAGAGAATTGCCAGAGCAGACATATCTTACACTGACCAAACGTATTAGAGAAATTATCGACCGGCAGTTTATTGAACTTCACCGTTAAAGATAAGAGCCAATATTTAAAAGCTCTTCAAACATGATTCCCGTATCTGTCGTCAATTCCGGCCCCCCAAAAGGAGAAAAATTCTGAACAAACTGACCTGTCTGTTCTATAAAATCTGCAATAAGGCCCTGGGCAGTCTGTGAAAAATCGCCCTGATACGTATCATAAAGAGCCTTAAATTGATCATAGGTCTGTTGAAAAGACTGAAACTCCTCTGACAATTTCTGCTGGAGCTGTGTCTGCTCGCCTGTGAGCTTTTTCATCTGCTCCTGAAAGGCTTCTTTAGAAATTTGATGATCTGCATATTTTTCTTCAAGCCCCTGCATCTGCATCTGCAAAGCATCCAATTTTCCAAACTGGTCGTTCATTTTTTGTGTTTCATTTTTAAGCTGATCAGCATAGCCTTTAGCTTTTTCTAAAACTTCTTTTTTAGATAAATTCTGCCCATACGGAGAAGCGCTGGAAGATCCAAAAATAGGTATGATCGGCATAAAGAAACATCCTTTCTTTATTCGGTATATAAAAAATATTATGATTGAAGTCAAATGACTGGAAAGATTGATAATGCGAGAAGGGGGATTTGAACCCCCACGGGCTAAGCCCACTACCCCCTCAAAGTAGCGTGTCTACCAATTCCACCACTCCCGCGAGAAAAAGATAAAAAATATTGTACTTAGAAGAAACTAATATTGCAAGATACGAAAAAGAGCTAAAGATAAAAATCTTCAGCTCTTTCACATATAATTATTTTTTTTATCTTAAAAAGACTTAAGCGTCTCCTGCCGGACCGGCAATATTAGCCGCCAGCCGCTGTGCCATAGCGTCACGGATCATCATAGCACGATCGCGTAGGGCTGCAGCTGTCGTTCCTCCTCCGATAAAGTCCTCTTCTGTAACAGGTAAAGGACAAATAACAGAAACCTGAAGCTCTTCTAAAACAGCCGGCATTGGCGCTTGTCTTACTTGCAAATCACTTCCAACGGTTCTTGAAGCCAATTGGGCAACGCCCCAAGAACTAGGCTGCCGACGAGAAGAGGCCCCCATTGCCTGCCTTCTTGGACTGCCGCCTTTAGCAACAAATCGAGAACTGACTCCCATAGGAACAGCCCGCGAATAATCGCTATCATCAAAACTTAAAGGATAAAAAGCTTCCCCAGACCCTCCCATAGTCATGAAACCGCCATCATACCCACAACGTAAACCGTAATCTCCTACTCTATAAGAAAAAGCTTTTGCCTGATTATAAGCTTGCTCATAAGCCGCCCTTAATCTCCCTTGAAACTGAGCTGGATAAAATCTTACTGCTTGAGAACTCAACGTCTCAGAATCTTGTACATAAGATCGCGCATCATGTCTGGCTTTAGCAGAAACAACTTCTTCCATATTTTTTATTACCTGATCATAAGCGGTAGAATATTCTAGACTTAGTGTTCCTTGATATTTTTCGGGATAACCGGCCACTGCTGTACCAGAGCGTTCTTCACAACTTCTACCCGCTTCTACATCTCGTCTTGCAATCTCATGAATTTCATTTTTAAAATTAGCTAATTCTGTTTGTGCAAAAATACGACGATAAGTTCCTTCCAACTGATGTCGAAGCACTGTTGGATAAAGGCTCACCGCCTGCGAACAAGATCTTTCTAAATCTTTTTTAGCACGTGCGTCGTTTCCTGCTTGAGAACCAATCGTTTTTTTAATGTTTTCAAACTCCGGGTCTGTAATATATGGCGTATAGGCAATCACAGCGCTATAGTTACCGAAAAGATTATCTAAAAGATTTTGAGCCTCTTTATCTTGAGATTGTCCCAGTTTTTCTAATACTTCCGAAGGAATAACGCGGCACTCCAACGGCCTTTCAACCCGGCCTTCATGTCTTGAAAAAGCAATATCACCGGAAAAATTAAATCTGTTCATAGCAAACGCCTGATTAGCAAAAGGCAGATATACTTTTGCCGCAACATGCTGCTTATCTGTTTGCGCAGGCTGATCTTCTCTATGCAAATACACACAGAAAGTATTTCCATCTGTTCCTTCCCGTATAGAAATAATGGGTACGTGAATAGAAACTCTAACAGTATCAGCCGTGTTAATCTGACGGCACATAGATAAAAATGGATCCGTTTGTAAATATGAAGGATAAAACTCCCTTAACTCATTAACAAAATCATTAGTAAAAGTCCCTCTTCTCCCGCTTTTGGAAAGCATAGCTGTTCTTTGATCTTCTCTTCCGAAAAAAGTTCTCTGAACGGCCGCAACTTCGATTCTTTCAGTTATCTGTGTAGAAAAACAGGGAAGATATGTTCTAAACTCAGGCAGCCTTTGAAGAGGATCTGTATAGCCAGCTGCAGAATAAACCCTGATCTGTCTGGCAAATAAAGGCGACTCACCTAAAGTCACAGGAACAGCTTCTCTTCTTAATGTTCCCAAAACAGTATCCACAGTCGGATAAGCGGCAGCCGCCGCAGGCGCTTCAGTCACTGCAAAATAAGCATCTAATCTGGCCGCTGGAGAATCTTCAGGAATTAATCCATTTGATCGTAAACTCAATGACATAAAAAACCTCATAAAATATTAAAGTAGAGGCAATTTAAGTTATATTTTACTTAATTAGCAAATTCTTTTATCCATGCATCACTATTGATCTTATTGTCGGTGATGGAATGAATAAGCTGATCCCAGTTCATGCTATCGCCGGGAGCAAACAGTTTTTCCTGCAAGAACCGGCCGGCCTGAGGATGATAAATATTTTTTTGTCCGCAATGCCGCATCAATTTCTCCTGCAGAGAAGAGGCAAACAGCTCGCCGAGAAGATAGCTGAAATAATACACCGGGGCCATGCCGATATGGTATTTGGCCGCCCAGTCATTGGCCCTGCTTCTATCTTCACCGACTTTTACTTTTTGATATTTTCCCATCAGCTCCCACCAAAGACGGTTTAGGTCTTGCGAAGGATTTTTATAGAGCTCTTTTTCAAACTCATGGATCACAACTGCCGAGCGCGCAAATATCAGCTGCTGGCGCTTTAGACTTTGCTGCATCTTCGCATGCAGATCGGGCGACGGTATTTTTAGAAAAGTCTGTAAAAAATCAGGATGATAGATCTGTCTGCCGGCAAGAAGAGCGATAGCTTCTGTTGTAATCATATGCGGAGGAGAACGAAGCAGCCACGGAAGGGCCTGGTTGATTCCCAATTCATAAACAGCGTGGGCAAATTCATGCAAAACCGTTCCCAGCCAATAGGCATTGGGACGGATATTGTTTAACGTCCTCACATCTCGGCTGCGGTCGATATTGATACAAAACGCATGCTGGTTTTTATTGGGCTTTTCATATAGGTCGCTTCGATGAATAACGTCCTCTACATCGATGCCCATCTGATCATAAAAGGACTTGGCTATTTTCAATAAGTCCTTATCCTGCAGATAGCCGTCCAGCTCTGTATCCTGCATCGGGTCCATCTGGCAGAAAGGATCTCTCCATGCCCAGGGGCCGATCTGATTTTTTGCAACGGCAAATCTGTTTTGAAAATGATCTTCAATTTCCTCTATTGTTTCTATATAAGCGTTTTCCGACCGCTGGATTAATTCTTCAAACACACGATCTACCTGTTTGCAATCCACTTCCTGCAGCTCCATCTGCATATTGAAATAATTATCGTAGCCTAAAGTATGGGCGCACGCATTGCGAAGATTAACAACACCGATAATTTGCGGAGCTAAAACATTGCCGATTTCTTTTGAGGCCTGCCAAATCTCTTTGCGGTTTTGCACATTTGTTTCTTTCTGTAAAAACGTACGAATATCATTTTCTGTTAAAGAGTTGCCTTTATAAACAGGACGAAAAGAAGAAAACATCTGTCCGAGCTGAGCTTCTTTTTTTGATATCTGATGCAAAAGATCTTTTGGCGCCATATGATTTTTAAAAGAACGGACAAGAACATTGATCTGCCGCTGTTTCAACTGATCTTCCACCTGTTTTTTTTCCCATAATAACAATTGCTGATAGATGGAAGGATTATTAAATAGCAGTTTATATTCCGTATCCAGCTGCGCGACCAAATCAGCCGCATCCAAAGAACCTGTTGTTTGTAATATCCAATACAGCTGGTTCATCTGCCTGGACTTATTGGAAACAATCGGAACAAATTCCTCAATAAAATCATCAAAAGAATCTTTCATAAATCCCTAATATTTTTATTATCGTTTATTTACGGCTATCCCTATACTTTACAGACTCGTATAAAAAATTTGCTTATAGCAGATTAATAAAAATAATTTAAACAAGAAACTAGGAGAAAAAAAAATGACCATGGCCGGATCAACGCAATTACTCACTCACGTTGCTATAAAAACTATGTATGAACGGTGGGAAGATTATCGGCAGCCTCTGATGGAAATTACACAAAAACTGTATTTATCCTTTGATTTTTCTCAAACAATCTTAGCCGTTTACAGTCATGTCACAGCCCCGAATAATCCAGATTATAAAAAAAAATTACAGGTTAAATTTCTTCTTAAAAATAGAAGAATTGAGCTCGTGCTTATTGAACCCTGCTGTCGTTTATCTGATGAAACAATCGCCCTTTTTGAAAAATATCTTTGTAAACAAGCAAAAAAAAATCTTTCACCGATTGAAGAAGTTTATCTACATCAGGCACAAGCCTCTTGGCAATCGCTATGTTGGAGACAATCGCCAAAAACACCGAAATCATTATTTGAATTACAAGTTTTTAACAAACTTTTAAGTTGGAAACAAATGATATTTGTAGATGATAATGTAAAGCGATGAAAAAACTATTTATCGGCCTTGTAAGGCTCTATCAGCTCTGTTTAAGCCCGCTGCTTGGGAAAAACTGCCGTTTTTATCCTACCTGTTCGGAATATACCAAACAGGCCTTAGAAAAATATGGCGCAGTAAAAGGAAGCTGGCTAGGAATAAAACGGATATGCAAATGCCATCCTTTCCATCCCGGCGGACATGATCCTCTGCCTTAATTTTTCTATTGCACGAAAACCCCATATGGCCAATTCTTAATAGAAAACAACGTAAAATTAGCCTTATGAAGTTAACCTTATCCGCTTTAAAAACATTTTTTAAACATGATCTATCCCCGAAAGAGATCGCTGACAAATTGACTGTTTTGGGAATCGAAGTTGAACACATCGAAAATGAAACGCCTTCGTTTAGCGGCATTATTTCCGCACAGGTTTTAGAAGCGGAAAAACATCCTTCGGCAGATAAGCTGAGCATAGCTAAAATTACGGACGGCAAGAACCTGCATACGGTCGTATGCGGGGCTCCTAATTGCCGCAAAGGCATAAAAGTAGCCTATGCGCAGGTTGGGGCGAGCCTTCAGGATGAGAATGGGTCTTGGAAAATAAAAAAGGCAAAACTCCGCGGAGTCGAATCTTTCGGCATGTTATGTTCTTCTAAAGAACTGCATTTAGCAGAAGAGTCCGACTCTATTATTGAACTGCAAGAAGAGATAGGGTTGGGAATAGACCTTTCTTTCTTAGCTGAACCTATCTTTGAAATTTCCCTAACGCCCAATCTCGGCCATTGCCAGAGCGCTATCGGCATAGCAAGAGAGCTTGCCGCTGCAACGAAAAAAGAAATTTCTCTGCCAAAAGCCGAATATAAAGAAGACACCGAAGAAACATCAAAAAAAATCCAGTTGGAAATGAACACGCCGCTATGTGGACGCTATGCCTGCCGAATGATTGAAAACATAGAGGTTTCTCCCTCCCCTTTCTGGCTGAAAAAAGAGCTGGAGGCAATGGGACAGCGTTCGATCAATGCTATTGTCGATGCCATCAATTACTCCATGCTGCTGTTTGGCCAGCCTATGCACGCTTTCGATTATGATAAAATTGAAGGGAAAGTAATCAAGGCCCAAACTGCAGACAAAACCTATTCCTTTATCGGGCTCGATGAAAAAACATATGAGATCCCTGAAGGCAGTCTGATGATCTTTGATAACCGCTCGCCGATTGCCATAGCAGGTGTGATGGGAGGAAAAGAAAGCGCTGTTTGCGAAAATACGAAAAATCTGCTTTTGGAATCTGCCTATTTCGATCCTGTTGCTGTTAGAAAGACAAGCAAAAACTTAGGCATACGCACAGAGTCGAGCATCCGTTTTGAGAAAGGATGCGATCCGGAAATGGTCTTTTTAGCCTTAGATTATGCCGCAGGTCTTATTCAGTCTTTATGCGGAGGTGTCCTTAAAAAGAAAATTTTCGAAAAAACAACCCAGTCTTTTGATGATAAAAAAATATCCTGCCGCTTAAAGAGAGCAAATCTTCTTTTGGGGACACAATTAAGTCTTGGTGATATTGAAAATATTTTCAATCGGCTGCAATTTTCCTGTAAACAGCAGGAAAAAGAATCGCTATATGTCTCCGTTCCTTTTTACCGACATGATATCAAACTGGAAGTCGACCTGATTGAAGAGGTCGCCAGATTATACGGATACAACAATATCCCTCCCAAAAAAGAAGAATATACCTACAGCACGCTGCAGCATGCGCCCTTATATCTTTTAGAGAAAAAACTAAGAAATTTTTTCTATCAGGAAGGCATGCAGGAAATCGTTACCTGCGATCTAATTGGACCGGACCTTGTAAAAAAAGCGCCCGTCATGGATGCAAAAGAACAAATTGAGGTCATTCATGCCAAATCTAACGAGCAGTCGATTTTGCGTTTTTCTTTTCTTCCCAGCTTTTTAGAAATGACCGCTTTTAATTTTGCACATAAAAATTTCGATATTTCCGCTTTTGAAATTGGACGGGTCCATTACAAAAATGAAGAGGAATTTATCGAACAGCCGACATTGGCTCTTTTAATGACCGGCCGTAACCGTCCCCATCACTGGCAGAAAAAATCGCAATATGTTGATTTCTATGATCTGAAAGGAACATTGGAAAACTTCTTTTCCGACCTTTTTTCCAAACAGGCTGTATATGAAAAATCTTCCTACGAACATTTTCATCCTTACCGGCAGGCCTATGTCAAGCTCGATGGGCATACTATCGGTGTCATGGGCGAGGTGCATCCGAAAGTATTAAAAGATTTTGACCTTAAGCAGAAAGTCTACTTCACGGAAATTAATATTTCCCTATTGCTGGAATATCTCCACACAAAAAAATCCTATCATTCCATTTGTCCTTTCCCTTCAACCGAACGTGACCTGACCTTGACCAAGGAAAAAGAGCAGCCCGTATCGGAGATTATCAATAAGATCCTAAAAAAACCGTCTTCTCTTCTTGAAGAAGTGTACGTATTGGATCTTTTTGAAGATGAAAAAATCGGAAAAGACAAACAGAACCTGACGTTGCGTTTTGTTT
>CAZULH010000054.1:0-7632 GCA_964621105.1 uncultured bacterium | reverse complement strand
CTAAGTGGCATTCGAAGATTATTAGAACGGATCAAGGTAATCCTTGGCCCATCGCACTGATACCAGGCGCCATTGACTTTCATATAGGTAATATACGATCCTGTCTGTCCCTCTCTGTCCGGCCGAAACTCTATAAAAGCATCTAGCTCATAACAAAGAGTAAATTTGCCCTTTGAGTAGAAAAACTGCGATTTTGGCTGCATTTCCTTATGATAGGTCGAATTAAAAAAGCCGTCAAAAGAAACGATCAAAGCAGGGGGAGGCACTGTTTTTTTATAAAAAAATCCATCAAAATAATAATTGATGTTTTCACCAAATGTCTGATAGGCGGGCTTACATATAATCTGCCATTTGGGATGCAGCGCAAAGAGATCATAGTTTTCCATTTCATCGTTAAGATCAAAAAATGCATTTTGGCGAATATTGTCCATGATCATGTTTAAAAGGGCATAAAGATCGATAACACCATTTTTTTTCAAAAACAAGGCTTCTTCGAATACGGAATAAATACAGTCGATAACCCGCTGGCTGCGGGCCTCTGTGACCAAATGCATATTTTCCTGATCCTGCAGATACTGATCGATAAACAAATTAAAGCACAGCATGCTTCGAGGGGCAAAATCGAACATGTTGCTCAATCTTTCATTCGACAGAACAAACTGTAAAAAAGCATTGATCCAGTTATTAAAACCGAAATCATGGATGCCGATAGGCGCGGATTTTTTTGTTGTTCTTTTTTTTCGAATGCTGGTCAATACCGCTTCTTTCTGTTCCACCAAAATAGGCCCCGACTGTTTTTTTCTTTTTGAAATCATACCGAAAAGCTGCGGAAATATACTTAAAAGAACCTGAGGCCCGGCAGTCACGACCATTCGGCCGGCCAAAATACCGAACTGATATGCTAAAATACGGCCAACTGCTAATCCATGGATTTTATTGTCGATTTTTGAAGAGATAGCTTCTTCATCTTCTTTTTGATAAAAGAACTTGTTTTGCTTGGTAAAATCATTAATACATTCAACAGAACGCTCTGTCGAAATAATTTCCATAAAGTCCTTTTTTCACCCATTTTGATGAAAAATTACAGAAGGATAATCAATTCAATTCTTTATTGTAAACAGATTTAAAAAAAACCTTTCACATAGCCGTCCTTGAAAAGATCTTCTTTTTCCTATAGAATTTCAATTATTACAATAGGTTCATTGCATGACAAACCCCAACCTGAATAAAACGAGAAATTTTTCCATTATCGCCCATATCGATCACGGTAAATCAACTCTGGCCGATCGTCTTTTAGAACATACGCAAACCGTAAGCAAAAGAGATATGAAGGAACAATACCTGGACGCCATGGACCTGGAAAGAGAAAAAGGGATAACGATCAAGGCCCATCCCGTAACCATGTACTATACGGCAAAAGACGGGAATACCTATCAGATTAACTTTATCGATACGCCGGGACATGTCGATTTTTCCTATGAGGTCTCCCGCTCTTTATCCGCTTGCGAAGGCGCTTTAGTGATTATCGATGCCGCACAGGGAGTACAGGCGCAGACGATGGCAAACGTATTAATGGCCATGGATAAAAATTTAGAGATCATCCCTATTTTAAATAAAATCGATTTACCCTCCGCGAATATCGAAGAAGGAAAAAAACAGATCGAAGAAATTATCGGCATTTCTGCTGAAGATATTCTTCTTACCTCTGCAAAAACCGGCCAGGGCATTGAAGATGTTTTAGAGAGGATCGTGAAAGATGTCCCCTCTCCGAAAAAAGAGAGCGACCCGCATCTGAGAGCTTTGGTCTTCGACTCTCACTATGACCCTTATCGCGGAGCTATGGCCTATGTACGAATTATTAGCGGACGTATTGAAAAGGGATCAAAAATCTTTTTCATGGCCACAAAAAAAGAATTTGAAGTACTGGAAGTTGGTATTTTTTCACCGACAGAAAAACCGAAAAGCTCTCTTGTTGAAGGAGAGGTCGGATACCTGGTCGCCAATATTAAAAACACTACTGATATTAAAATCGGCGATACCGTTACCCTTGCCAAAAGTCCGGCGACAAAGCCCCTGCCGGGATTTAAGATCATATCCCCTGTTGTTTATGCGGGGATATATCCGGTAGACACATCGGACTTTGAAGCTTTGCGCGACGCTCTTTTAAAGCTGCAGCTTAATGATTCCGCCCTATTTATTGAACAGGAATCCACACAAGCCTTAGGCTTTGGCTTTCGATGCGGCTTTTTAGGCCTTCTGCATTTAGAGATTACCTTTGAGCGGCTGCAGCGGGAGTTTGATCTTTCCATTATCACAACAGCCCCTAGCGTTATCTATAAGTGCCATATGAGAAACGGCGATATTTTAAACATCGATAATCCCGTCCATTTCCCCGACCCCTCTTCTATTTCCTTTATCGAAGAGCCCTGGGTAAAAAGCCATATCATGATCCCATCGGAATTTTTGGGCGCCGTCATGAATTTAGGAATTGAAAAAAGAGGAGAACTGGTTAAAACAGAAACGATCACCAATACCCGACTTTTATTAACCTATCGTTTTCCCATTAATGAGATCATCACGGATTTTAATGACCGGCTAAAATCGGCCACCAAAGGCTACGGCTCTTTTGACTACGAACCTGACACTTATGAAAAAGGCGATGTTATAAAATTGGAGATACGTGTAAATGAAGAGCCTGTCGATGCATTTTCCTGCCTAGTGCATAGAAGCAAGGCTGAAAACAAGGGAAGGGCCATCTGTAAAAAATTAAAAGAAGTTATTCCCCAGCAGCTGTTCAAAGTGCCTATTCAGGCAGCTATAGGAGGAAAGATTGTCGCCCGTGAAACTATCGGAGCCCTTTCTAAAAACGTCACAGCGAAATGTTACGGCGGAGATATTACCCGCAAACGCAAACTGTGGGAAAAGCAGAAAAAAGGAAAAAAGAAAATGAAAGAATTTGGAAAAGTATCCATTCCGCAATCTGCTTTTATGGAAATTCTAAAAACAAACGAATAGCCTATCTTTCTTCCCAGTCAACATGAAATTTTTTACCGATAGGACTATCTTCCCTCTCAAACATATGCGCGCCAAAGCAGTCCCTAAGCGCCTGAATAATATGCATAGGAAGTTTTTCCTCCCTAAAAGCATCTAAGTAAGTTAAAGCAGAAGAAAAGCCCATGACTGCAACACCGTTTTCTACAGCAGTTAAAACGATTTTTCTCAAATGAAACTGCAAAGAGTTTATCTTTTCTATAAAAAGAGAAGATAATAATATCTCTTCGTTTTCAATCAGGCCTTTTTGCAGATCATCTAACATGGCCATTTGAATAATACACCCCTTTTTCCAAATGCGGCAAAGCAGGGATAGATCGATCTGCCATGAATAGGCTACGCAGGCTTTTCGTATTTGATAAAAACCTTGTGAAAAAGCAACCGCAATCGCCAAATAATAAGCATTTTTTAATTCTTCTTTTAGATCGGATATGACCATTTTCATTTTTGGGGACTTTATTTTTTTGCTGGCCAACAGCCTATCTTCTTTCCGATGAGAAAAATTACGCATGAAGACAGCATCGGCTGTAAGGAAAGATTCAGCCTGCAAGGACAGGGCGTCCTGTACTGTCCACTGCCCCGTTCCCTTTTGAGAGGCTACATCCAACACTTTATCGATCAGGGGCTGACCGTCATCATCTATTTTCAATAAAATGCTTCTAGCAATCTCTAAAAGATAGCTTTTGATGGAGAACTGATTGATATATTTAAAAACAGAAGCGATTTTCTCATTGCCGGCCCCCAACAGTTTTTTCTGCAGATCATACCCTTCCGCTATCAGCTGCATAATGGCATATTCAATACCGTTATGGATCATTTTAACATAATGGCCGCTGCCGCCCGGGCCTATCCACTCACAGCAGGGCTTATCCTCTTCCTGCGCCGCTATTTTCTGAAAGATAGGCGCTATCCGCTCCCATGCCTGTTCATTTCCTCCCGGCATGATGGAAGGACCTTCTCTTGCTCCCTTTTCCCCTCCGGATATTCCCATACCGACAAAAGAGATTCCCTTTTCCTGAAGATATTTACATCTTCTGTTTGTATCCTCAAAATAACTATTGCCGCCGTCGATAAGGACATCTTCTTTTTCCAATAGAGGGACAATCTCTTCAATTACATCTCCGACCGCCTGAGAAGACACCATCATTAAAATTTTTCTTGGTCTTGGCAGCTGTTGGACCATCTCTTTTAAAGACTCAAAGCCTATAAGCTGTTTAGAGGGATTGTTTTTAGTAAAATCTTTTACTTTTGAAGCCGTACGGTTATAGACAGCTACGCTAAAGCCTTTGTCTATCATGTTTAAAATAAGGTTCTGGGCCATTACCCCCAGACCGATCACTCCGATATCCGCCATCTAATTCTCCATATCAATACGCTTCTATCGTTACAAAAATACAGATTATTCTCAATTTTTCTTGAGAGATAGATAGAAGAGAGGTACTATTTACCTCTTGTTCCCGTAGCTCAGCAGGATAGAGCGGTCGCCTCCTAAGCGACAGGTCACAAGTTCAAATCTTGTCGGGGACGATTATTTCTGATTATATTTTACTTTAAGAATATCTGCATAGGTTACGGACATACCAATTGCTGTTTTAATATACAAGAATTGATAGAAATAATTACCTCCATAATAGAGGGAAATACACGAGAGGATTCCTATCGCAAACTTACTTACGCAAACAGCCACGGCAGCATAATACTGATCTCTGTCTTCCTGCGTGGCATGGTCTTTTTCAAAAAAAGTTTTACTTTTCAAAAAAAGTTTTGATCCATTGTGATAGAGCAAAAAGACCGCTCCCAAAACCGATAAAACAGGCAAACTGGTAACTATCACTCTTTTCATTGAGCCGTCTGCCAAAAAAGTTTTACCTAGTTTAAAAATACTTTTTATACTTTCAGCAATAAGAAGAGATCGATCAGCGATAAAGTGGACCTTTTTAGCTGTCGAAGCCTGAGAAAAGCCTTTGGTAAAATTAAGAACGGTTTCATAGAGCTTTGGAAAAGAAAAAAGTTTATCGAAATTATGAAGTACATAATCAGCTGTTTTTAAAATTTTTACTTGAGGGAAAATGACCTCGGCCCAAAGAACCAAAGTATGGGGCTGACGCACATACCAGGTCTGGAAATTGTCTTTAGAGGAGACAGTATGACGAGCAATTCTAGAAGACAAAGGCTCAGATACTGTCAATGTACTCATATAATTGCTCTCTATTAACTTACAAAAACAGAATAACATTAAATACAAAATTAATCAATTGTAATTAATTATGTAATTAAATAATAATTTAATGTTAAAAAATAATTTTAAACAGTATAAAAAAATTAGATCTGCCTTATCTTCCCTGCGATCGGACAAACTGATGGATCCCTTCGGCTATCCCTTTTGCATATTTGTCTAGGTATTCTCGTTTTCGAAGATTCTCTCTTTCTTCCTTATTCGTCAGAAATCCTCCTTCGATAAGGATAGAAGGCATTTTTGTCTCACGAATAACATAAAAGTTGCCTTTTTTTATGCCGCGAGAACGCGCGCTTGTTTTCGCGCAGATCCTTTTAATTACATTATCCGCAAGTTTTTTAGAAGCGGTAGAACGTCTATTGGGAGCATGAAAATAATAGATTTCAATCCCCTGCACTTCCTTCGAACGGCAGGAATTAAAATGCAGGCTGACAAAAAGATCACAATTAAAACGATTGGCCATATCCACTCTTTTGGGAAGAGGAACAAAAAAATCTCTCGATCTTGTTAGAGAAACCCGATAGCCAAGCTGTTCTAGATGCTTTTTAACATAATGGGCAGAAATCAATGCCAGTTTTTTTTCTTCTGTATAGGGATAGCGGATTTTTGCGCCCTGGTCCAAGCCACCGTGTCCGGCATCCAAAAAAATCAACGGCCGATAGGTATTGGATAAAAAATCTTCTTTTTGCGCAAAAATAAAAGATGAAATACCTACAACCACCAAAAACAGTAACTTTCTCATTCCAGCCCTATCTTCATAACCGTTTCCCTATCATCGAAAAAAATAGTATTGTCAGACAAAATCTGATGAGTTTCATGGCCCTTTCCGGCAATTAGGATCATATCATTTTTTGCAGCCATTTCAATAGCTTTTTTTATCGCTTTGAAACGATCCTCTCGAACTTCATAAACGTAATCTTCTGGAAAACCTTCGCAGATCTCTTTAATGATCTGAGAAGGATCTTCTTTTCTGGGGTTATCATTGGTAACAATCACATAATCGGAATATTGAGAAGCTATCTGAGCCATTTGCGGACGTTTTTGTTGATCCCGATTGCCGCCGCATCCGAAAACCGTTATTATTTTTCCTTTTTTTATCTTTTGCAAAGAGGCCAAAACCTGCTCTAAGGCTTGAGGCTTATGCGCATAGTCGATAAGAACTGTAGCTCCTTTCTGAAGCGAAATTTTTTCCATGCGTCCGCGCACCGGCATAATTTTTTCAACTGCTTTTTTCATGTCTTCCATTGAATATTTACAGGAAATTCCGACCGTTATCGCAGCTAAAAGATTATACACATTATGCTCGCCGATAAGATGAGAACGAAAAGAATGTCTATTATTCTGATAAACAATATCAAAGGTCATTGTATCAAGATCAAAAACGATATTTTCTGCGCGAACATCTGCTGGATGATTAATCGCAAATGTTAATACAGGCACCTGCAGCCGCTTGCTGTTTTGTAAAATTTTTGGATCATCCACATTGAGGATAGCCATGCCTTTTGTTTTCAAATGAGAGAAAATTTTCCATTTAGCCTCAAAATACTTGTCCATCGACTCATGATAATCTAGGTGTTCATGGGAAAGGTTCATAAAAAGAGCGCGGTCCAATTCGATATTTTTTAATCTGCCCTGATCCAGCCCGTGGGAAGAAGCTTCCATAACCGCATGAGTGCAGTGATGGTTAAGCATCTCTTTTAAAAATCGAAAATTAGAAAGGATATCCGGTGTCGTATAGTTAGAAAGAAGACGGTTGCTTCCCAAAATATATTCAATTGTTCCAATCAGTCCGCAAGGAGAATGGTTCATCTTTTCAAAAAGATGATGAAGCAGATAAGAAACTGTTGTCTTTCCTGCTGTCGCCGTTACTCCCACAGTAAAGAGATCCTTGGAAGGATTTTGATAATAGCGTTTGGCCACTTCCGCTTCTATTTGCGCAACATCTTCCGTAATAATCTGCACGACATTTTCAAGAAAGGGATTATACAGATCCGTAACAATGGCATGGGCTTTAGCCTCCACTGCCTTTTGAATAAAGTCCGATCCATCATAACTGCTTCCCCTTTTAGCAAAAAAAATATCTCCGGGGGCCACGCTTCTCGAATCTGCGCTAAGTCCGCTAACGGCCACTTCTTTTGATCCGCGGATATCGACCGGAAGCTGTTTAAACAGCTTTTTTATTTTTACTGATTCCATTTTTTATATAATTCCAATATGTCTTTTACTTCCTGATACATATCCGCTTTTTGCGGATTTCTTCTCGGATCGCCATAAGGATATCCGTATGGATCATCCGGAACAATGCCTAAAAACTGCAAAGACCGCCTGGATATTTCCCTAAAGAT
>CAZULH010000053.1:0-7677 GCA_964621105.1 uncultured bacterium | reverse complement strand
AAATACTACGGCGCAACGATTATTAAACCTAATCTTTCGGAAGCTTATGCAGCGACGAAAAGTTCCCCAAAAGCATCCCTGCAGGAAGTGGCTGCAGATCTGTTAGAAAAAACAAATGCGCAGACACTGATGATCACGTGCTCAGAAGCGGGGATCACTCTTTTTGATCAAACCGCCTGCCGCTATGATTATCCGCCTGTCCATATTCGTGCGGTCAAAGATGTAACAGGAGCCGGCGATACCGTTTTAGCTACTATAAGCATCGCTTTGGCGAATGGAATGGATATCCATCATGCTGTCCAACTGGCCAATATTGCAGCAGGAATCGCTGTGGAGCACATCGGATGCGCGCGGGTCTCACTATCGGATATCGCTCATCGCCTGTTGCAGTTCGATATCGAAAGTAAAATCTTCGAAGAACGCCATCTCTATGCATTGAAACAGGTCTTAAACGGCCGAAAAATTATCGTTCTGGGAATCTATGCTTCCAATGGCATGTCTACAGATCTTTTTGAAAGTATATGTAAACTGGCATTAGATAAGTCGCGGTGCTTGATCATTTATATCAAAGATGAGGAGCCTGATGAGAAATTTGTATCGCTGCTCTCTTCTTTAAAAGAAATTGATTTTATCATTTTAAAAAGTGAAAACCTTCGGTCCCTCTGCCGAGAGATCTCTCCTGATGAAGTCTATGAGATCAATGAAGGAATAATCAATAGCGTAGGCCATGCAAAAGCTCTTTTGAAAGACCTTCATCAAAAATCGTCTCGCGCTGTAAAATAACGCTTCCTCCAAGACAGATATCATCCTGATAGAAAACTATCGACTGGCCCGGGGTAATTGCTCGCTGAGGAGTGGTAAAACGTACAAAAGCGCGATTATCATGAAGCTCTTCAATAACACATGGCGTTTCTTTCTGGCGATAACGTATTTTTGCAAAGCATCGATGAGGAAACGAAGAAGGCTTTTGTGCAAGCCAATGGATTTCTTTTGCAAGTAAAGAAGAAGAAAAAAGAGAAGGGTGGTCTTCTCCCTGTTCGATAATCACCACATTTCTTTGTATATCCTTGCCGACAACATACCAGGCGGGGCCTTTCCCTCCTATTTCTATGCCTTTTCTTTGGCCGATCGTATAGTAGGGCAGACCAATATGGCGTCCGATGACTTCTTTTTTTGTGTTTTCAAAGTTTCCATGCTGCGCTTGCAGATACTGTTGTAGAAAAGGAGTAAACTTTCTCTTGCCGATAAAACAAATGCCCATACTCTCTTTTTTTTCATAGGTGACAAGGCCAGCCTCTTTTGCGATTTGTTTGACTGCAGATTTATGCATATGTCCAATAGGAAAAAGAACATGCTCTAATACTTGCGGATCGATCGTATGTAAAAAATAACTCTGATCCTTGTCTTGATCTTTTCCTTTTTTCAAAAGCCAGCGATTATTCTTTTTTACTTTTTGACAGTAATGGCCGGTAGCTAGATAGTCCGCGCCCAGTTCTTGCGCCTTTTTTAAAAAAGCGTCGAATTTGATCTCGCGATTACATAAAATATCAGGATTAGGGGTTAGTCCCTTTTTACAGTCTTCGATGAACTGTGTAAAAACGCGGTTATAATACTCTTCGGTAAAATTAATGCTGTAACAGTCAATTCCGATCTCTTCAGAAACTTTAACAACATCCTGGTAGTCTTCTTCAGCCGAACAGGACCCGTCTTTTTCCTCCCAGTTTTTCATAAACAGGCCGATGACGCGGTATCCCTGT
This sequence comes from uncultured bacterium, assembly GCA_964621105.1. GTDB lineage: Bacteria > Chlamydiota > Chlamydiia > Chlamydiales > SM23-39 > CAZULH01. Next base: position 5,920 of record CAZULH010000053.1, on the reverse strand, counting down.
TTTTTTAAGAGATAGGCGCAGACAGAGGAATCAACCCCTCCGGACATGCCGACGGCAATTAAAGTTTTTTTTTGCATAGTTAAAAGATCTTTTTGGAGAATATTTTACCCCATTCTCTGTAATTTTTCAATTCTCTCTTCCAAGGAAGGATGGGAGGCAAAAAGAGAGAACAGCGATTTTTTGTTATGATGGATCTTAAAAAAGGCCAAAGCCGGCTTATCTGCCATCGGGTCTCTGATTTTGGTGTAGTTTTTTAAGGATTCTAAGGCATTGATCATTTTCTGCTTTGAGGTGATCTGCGAGCTGCCGAGGTCCGCTTTTAATTCACGCCTTCTTGAAAAAGCAGCGATAATGATCGAACCAAAAAGCATGAAAATTATTTCAAAAATAAAAGTGAAAAGATAAAAGGTGCCGTAAGAAATATTTTGATTTTTCGATCTTCCCGAACTGGAGACGGCATAGGCTAATATTCTGGCTAGAAACATGACGAAAGCATTGACGACGCCCTGCAGGAGGGTCATTGTAACCATGTCCCCATTTACAATATGCGAGATCTCATGGCCGATGATCGCTTCGATCTCATCGTAAGTCATATGGTTAAGAAGGCCTGATGAAACGGCGATTAAAGAACTGTTTTTCGTTGCGCCGGTAGCAAATGCATTGACTTCGTTCGAAGAATAAATACCAATCTCCGGATTTTTCTTTAATCCGGCCTGCTGTGAGATACGATTAACGATAGATAGCAGCATCTGCTGATTGTCATTTTCCGTAATCACTTTTACCCGAAGAAGCATCTTGGCTAATGTTTTCGATAAAAACAGCGAAATTACAGATCCCGTCATTCCCCATATCAAACAGAACAGCATCAAGGATGAAAGGTTCAGTCCATAGGAATGAATAAGAGGTGTTAAATGAAAAATTGAGAGCAGGGAAGATACTGTCAGCACAATGATCATGTTAATGGCTAAAAATAGAAAAATTCTTTTAAAAATATGCATTCTTCTCTCTTTATGTTCTTTTTTATGCATAATTTTCCTTCTCTTTGAAAAATGTGTCAAGCCAAAAGAAAACCTTTGTCAAACTATAGTTTGAATGCATTTTTTGTTTGCGTAAATATGTTCATCTATGTCATGAATCTCTGATCAAAACCAAAAGTTTTGAAAAAGGTTCAATTTTGAAAATCGAATTCAAATCAGATGAGGATGCTCATCAAAAAATCGAAGACCTTCTTAAAAACAAATCCTATGTCATTATTACCTGTTCCAGCCCTTCTTCCGAAGGACAGATGGAAGTCAACATGTCTCACAGCGGAGATGAAGTGTTGCTTTCGTATCTGTTGGAAATGGGCAATAATATATTTGCAGAAAAATTTGCTGCAAAAGAAGATTTTTGCTAGTAAAAAAGGATTTTGTTAAGAATGTTTAGCTTTTATAAAAGAAGAGTTGCTCATTTATTTCAAAAGATGTACAAAGAAAACATGCTCGGTATGGCATATGTTATTAGCAATAATCTAAAAAAAGAGGCGATATAAATGATGCGAGCTGGAGAAGAGAAAATCCAGTTTTGGACCTTGTTAGGGCCTGTTTTTTTACTGTTAACTTTAAGCCTGACTTTGGTTAATCATTCTGTTGCCAATTACGACGTTTGGGTAATTGCTGTTTTAGGAATAGCAGGTATATGGAAATGGAAAAACAAAGCCTTTTTAGCCGTATTAGGAGCTATTGCGATCTCTTCCATTTATAAGCATGCGACTATTTCTTCTTATCAGTTCTGGCAGTTGGGAGTTGAGTTTTCTCTTTTATTAGGTTTTTGCATTACATCACTTTCTTTTGATCAGGTCGCTTTGTATTTTCAAAAGTTTGAAGAAAATAAAGAGAAGTTCCTAGAAGAGATCGATACGATGAAAAAAGATCTGTTCAAGGAAAAGGATTTTCATACCCGTCAGGAAAAAGCCCTTCGCAAAGAATTAGAAGAATATTTCTGGAAGCTTGAAGAGAAAAAAGAAGAAAAACAGTCGATGCAATCTCTGTTGGACACTCTTCGAAAAAATCTCGATGAGCAAAAAGGAAATCGCGATGCCCTCATAGGAGAAATTCAGCGTCTGGAGAAAAAATTAGCAATAGCTAGTGATGACAAACAGTCTCTGCAGGAAGATATAAGCTCTTTGCAGAATGATTCAAACCTTAAACGGCAAAATGAAGAGATGCTCGATGAGCTTAATCGTCTTCGCTTAGAGAAAAATCAGTTGCAGCTGTCTTTAAATTCCATGCAGGGAAAGTCACCGACGGTTACGGTTTCGGATCCTGATTTGGAAAATCGTTATGAAAAAACAAAAATTCATTTAAACCAGCTCTCAAAGAAATATCAAAAGCTATTGGAAGATCTTAAAAAAATGCAAAAACGGTCCAATATCGATGTTTCCAAAGACAAATTTGTCGGTTTGTCAGAAGAAGAAAAACAAAGTACGCTTGTCCAATATGAGAAAAAACTCAAACAGCTGCAGGAAACGGAAAATCTCTATAAGCAGATGAAGAAACAGTTCGATGAAAAATCACAAGCCCTTAAACAGGCAAAATTTCAGCTTAAAAAATTACAAGAAGAACGTCATTCCAAATTCCATGAGAAAAAACATTATCATGAAGCTATTTCTCCTCGGGAATATAAATTGGCCCAAAAGCTTGAAGAAGCAGAAAAGCAGGTCAATCATTTCCAAAATGAAAATCAAAAACTGGAAAGTATTGTCTCAGAGCTGAGTTAATATCTCATGCGAAGTATCTGTAATCACAATCGTATGTTCCCATTGTGCGCTAGGCTTTAGATCTTTTGTTCTTGCCGTCCATTGATCTTTAGCATCAATAACAGCGTCCTTGACACCTGCATTGATCATCGGCTCAATGGTAAAGGTCATGCCGGGAACCAGTAAAAGTTTGTAGTCGTTGCGATGATGGGGGACTTGCGGGGGTTCGTGAAAGCCAATTCCGATTCCATGGCCGACAAATACATCGACAACACTGCAGTTATGCAAAGTAGCATAATCTTCGATCACCTCGCCGATCTGTGATAGATATATCCCGGGCTTGCAGATAGCAATCGAACGCATCATGCATTCATAGGCAACATCGACGACGCGTTGTCGCTCTTCCGTTGTTTTACCGATAACGACCATTCTGCTGCAGTCGCCATAATAACCGTCTACAATACTGGTGACATCGATGTTAATGATATCGCCTTCCTGCAGGACTGTATTGTCAGGAATGCCATGACAGATCACTTCATTGATAGAGGTGCAGATACTTTTAGGGAAAGGCGGAGAGCCATAGCCTAAAGGCGCAGGAATAGCTCCTGCTTCCTTATGCAGGCTCATGGACAGATCGTCCAGCTCCTGCGTTGTAATGCCTGCTTTGGCATGTTGGCATAGCTTGTTTAAGATAATCGCCGCCTGTTTGCTTGCCCTTTTTATTCCTTCGACCTGTTTTGCATTTTTTAAGATGATCCCATATTTGTTGATATATTCGATGGAGGTTTTAAAACGGTTGAATGTTCCCTCGTGAGGGTAGTGACAGTTTTTCCATTTTTTCCCGCTTCCGCACCAGCAGGGATCGTTTCTTGAAATCATAACTTTTCTCTATTATTTTTTTCCCATGATAGAGAATTTTCTTATAATTGTCACAATAGAAAATGGTCGCTGTCTATCGTTTAGTGAATAGGGAAATATCCTTGGTTGGTGATCAGTAATATAGGGGGGAATATTACATTTTTTGATTAATTACTGGCATTTAGGTAAGTGTTGATTGGCGATATGTGGCTGATATTAAGCAGTTTATAAAAACTCTGCGTTAGTTAAAAAAAACATTTATTTGTTTAAAGTTACTTTTAATATATTTAAATTGTTTTTATCATGATTTTTAGTTATAATATATTATTATTAATTAATATTATTTTAATAAATTTTTATAAAACGAGGAGTTAATAATGGCGTCTAGTGTACTTAAATTAACAGATCTTGCTTGTAGGGCAGTTGCTCTGGATGAAAGTGCAACGGAGTTTGTAAATAGGGATGAAAATAACGCCCCAAGATGTCCTGTAGAAGTAAAAGAGATGATAGATGCGAGAATTAAGCAAATTGGAATTGATGTTAAAGAATTTGAAGAAAAGGCTGGGGGTGATGTATATCGGGCATTTGTATTAGCTTTTCGAGCTAAACAAAATGATGTGACGACTAAACTTGCAAAAAGAAAAGACTTTGATTTTCTTGTTGTTTTTTCTCATAAATATGGTGTAAATGATACTGATATTGTTAAGTTTTTTGTAACAAAAGGGTTTGATATTAATGCCTACGATGGGGTGGAAGGAAATACTTTATTACATAAAGCGGTAATGGAGAAAAATGAAAAAATGATTCGGGCTTTAATAGAAAATAAAGCTGACCTTAACGCCAAAAATAATGATGGTAAAACAGCTCTTGATCTTGCTTTTGAACATCGCTACATTGATATCATCAATCTTTTATATTCTAAAGAAGCCCCAAGAACCGTCAATATTGATGATGCAATAGTCTTAGGAGCTTCTTCTTCTGATGCTAGAGCTAGTAGCGAAGAATATAAAAATTTACTAAAAGCGTTTTCATAGATTGCAGACAAGAATGTTTTTGTAATATAACTCCTTTGATGGGCGGGTAGATTTCTTTCTTGCATATCTAAAGAAGTTTTTTATAGTCTCTGAGCATAACTTATCAAGTTGTGCTCTGCTTAAATGTTGATCTTTATTGTTTCTTTTGAGAATCTTTTTTTCATTTTTAATGAAAATTGGAGATTTATATGTCTGTTGATTGTCTAACCCCATCAGTTTCTGCTGCTTCCGGAAGCCGTCAAGAACCTCGTCCTGATACACCTCTTGGCCAAGAAAAAAAACTTAAAGCAATGGAATTTGCTCGGCAATATTTAAGCGATCTTTCTGAAAAACCATATAAGGCTCAATTTTTACAAGAAACCTGTCAAATGGAGTTCAATGCCGAGAATTTTAATGAAACTAGCATACAGGAAGTTGCTTCTCAATTAATCGATCGTTATTTGGAAAAGATCGGAGAAAATCCTGCTTATATCAATCATATGCTTTATGTGGCAGCTGTTGTCGGAGATTTAGAAATGGTCCAGTTTTTATATGCGCAGGATGCAGATCTGCAAACTGTCGATGCAGATAAGAGTATTCTTTACAGCGCTGTAGAAAATGGACATGCATTGATTGTAAATTTTCTGTTTAGACAGAGAGTCAATGGTGTTTTGCAAGTAAATATTGAAGCTGGAGATACTGTTACTAAAAGAACTCCTCTTCATGCAGCTGCTGAGAGAGGAAATCTGGGCATAGCTAATCTATTAGTTGCTTATGGCGCAAATAGACAAGCTAAAGATAGGGATAGAAAAACACCATATGATCTCGCTATAGAAAATGGGCGTTTGGCCCTGATTGCTCTATTAAAACCATAAAAAGAGATTAATATCCCAGGCTTCCGGTATTCTGAAGTTTTATAAATTCTTCGATGCCGGTTAAGATCATCTCGATTGATATTAAAACTAAGATCAGTCCCATTAATCTTTGACAGGCAATAATACCGCGGGTTCCCAGTTTTTCCGCAATCGTCGGTGATAAGATTAAAATGGCTAACGACGGTATCCACGCTAAAATAATCGCTCCGATCATGGGTAAATGGCCGAACTGTGTAGAGAAAATCATTACAGAAGTTAATACGGCCGGTCCTGCTATTAGAGGTACGGCCAGAGGAACAATAAACGGTTCTGTAATTTCCATTAGATCAGAATCGTTTTTAGGGGCAGGGAAAACCATTTTGGCGATCGCCGGTGCACTGCTGCTTCTTGGTTGGCTTTGTATCCGGAGGATCATGGCGGCAAGCAAATGAAAACGA
>CAZULH010000052.1:0-7941 GCA_964621105.1 uncultured bacterium | reverse complement strand
AACAACGGCCCTTGCTCTTTCTTCATTATTATCCGGTTATTTATGTTCACGTGTCGGTTTTTTTGAAGGGATAAAAATGAGCACACCCATTAGCCTTTTTCTTTATGGGGGTTCTTTTTTAACTTATGCTTTGGGAAGGGGTTGTTATCACGATGAAGAAAATAAAGCTCCGATCCAGAAAAAATTATTTTTGGCTTCTTCTTCTTTAGGAGCAATTTCTGGATTCATAGCAGGAAAAGCCATACTCTCATTTTGCCCTCCTGAATATCATTTGACAATAAAAATTATCAGCGCAATTGAAGGTGCTGTTTTAGGATTTAGAAGCATGATGAACGGTTATAGCGAAGGAAGCATTGGCCTTCATTGCTATTTATGGTAATGTTCTCGATATTCTTTTAATTTCTTCTGGATTTCCTCATAGGAAAAAATGTCTTTTGGGTGATCGAGTCCCTTGCAGTAGGAAGCGATACTTTCAAAATGCTCTTTGGACTGCAGAAGGTCCGGCCAGAAGGGATAAGTCTTACATTGAACGGGCCTGGCAGGATAGATGCGGCATTTGCGGTCTTGTAGGAAGATGCAGTCGTAATTAGCCTTTTCCAAAAGGGCCCATTTATTTTTGGCAAAACGGCAGTATTTTTTTTTCATTTCATCGACGGTAAGCTTTAAAAACCTTGCAATTTCTTCCATATCTTTTTCGGAGAGAAAAACGTAGCCGGGAGAGCCGCTGCAGCAGTTGCCGCATTGCTTACAGGTAAAACAGATGCCGTCTTTATACCAGGGATCTGTCATAGATTATAGAATTGGTGTTCCTGAAAGGGAGTCCAGGTATCTTTTTGCCATTTAAATACATCGACCTTACACGTATCTTCTGTTAACTCCAGAAGGTTCCATCGGCCGATTGTATTATGAGAAGTTGAGCCGCTATCCATTATAATCGGATAGCCGTTGCCCCTTAAATCAGCAATAATATGACTGTGCGTATGGCCATGGAGATAAATCTTGATCTGGGGATAGATACGGATCAGCCGTTTTAAGTTTTCACAGCGGATTAATTTTTTCCGTATGCTTTCGTGTTCAAAAAAAGAAAAGTGATTGACCATGATAATTTTTTCATCTTTGTCGAATTCTTTTAGTAAAAGGGTAAGGTCTCTTTCCTGTTTTTCTGAAAACTTTCCGCGTGAAGAGACCCAGCTAGTTGCAACAGCTGTATCTAAAGCGATGATGTACCATTTATCTAATAGAGGATGGACCTCAATGCGGTCATGCTCTAAGGTCAGATTCTTGCCGGGATAGTTTGTGCGTGCGGGCTTTTCTGCAAAATATTTATAAAAGATCTTTCGCTTTTCTACTTTGCGGGTATAAGCGTCATGATTACCGGGAATAATGGTCATCGGCAGTTTCCAGCTGTCGATCAGTTTTTTTGCCTGCTCAAACTCTTCTTCAGAGGAGGTAGAAGTAAGGTCGCCGGAAATAACGACACGGTCTACTTTATATTTTTCAAACATCTCATCGAGCTTATGGAGCTGTTCGTAGGAAAAAATCTTTTGGCGGGAAAATAATAAATTCATCGTCCCGATCCACTTTTTAGAAAAAAAGATTTTGGGATGAAGGGAAATGTTTGAAAGGTGCAAATCAGAGATATGGGCAATGCGGTATGTTCTCATAAAAAATAGTGTAAGAAATTAATCACAAAAAAGCAATTAAGAATGAGGAGAAGACTTACGGCCAGTCTTATGAGAGCGTTTTCTAATTTGAGGAGTGCGTTTTTTCATTTTTTTATTTTTTTCATCGACCGTTAAATCGTGATGAGGGTGTTTTTCATGTTCTTTTCGAGCTTCAATTTTTTTCTTTTTATGTTTTTCCTGCTGCGATTCAGGAATATGCTTTTCCTTGTCTAAAAGTGTATTTTCTTCCTGGTCTTTTTGTTTTTCCTCTTCTTCTTTTTTATACTTTTTAAAGAAGTCAACCATATGGGAAGGCTTGTCTTCCATAGTATTATCTCCGTTAGAGTGTATTATTATAATAATTGGTATATTAATTAATATTCAATAATTAAGTGTAATTATTATTTTGGTTTATTGTTACTAGTTTATAAGTTGTTAATTTTTAAAAATGTACGATAGACTCTAGAGACGCTTATCCAGTATTTCCAAAGTTTTTGCCTTAATCTTAGAGGCTTGCAGTTTATTATCCATGGGTAGGGGGTAATTATTTTTCCTTTTGCTGAGGAGGGTTTCCACAACTGCATATGTTTATAATCTTTAGCGATAATAAGATAAGGGATATCAAGTAAGGAGGAAAGGTGGCCGGAGAAAGAGTCGTTGGCGATTAAATAAGAAGCTTCTGCTAGAACATGGGTAAATTCTAACAGGTTATTGACGGCGATGTGTTTATAGTCGGAAATAGAAAAAGAATCGTCGATATGGGTGAGAAAAAAGGGATCAAACCCCTTGTTTTTAAGTTTTTTATAAAGAGATAAATAACGGGAAAGCGGCCAGTTTTTTTCTTTGTCCGAACTGATCGGATGGATGCAGACCTTTGTATTTTTTTGTGGGTTTAATAAGGAAAAAACATCCGGTATGATTGCATATCGTGATGTAAAAAAGTCGCAAAGGTTCTGTTCGATAGGAAGACTGCGGTCAAAAACGGCGTCTGCATCTTTTAGGGGGCCGTGTTTAGATAGTTTATAAGAAGAATATAAAAGGCTCATGTTCTCTAATCGATTGCGTTTTCTGATCAGGTCCTGAGTACGCCTGCTATGATCGTTTTGGACGATAATATCGTCATAAGAGGTTAAGGTTTCATCTAAAGAAGAAAAAGAGAAGAAGGTAATAGAAGGAAAAAGAGGGGCTAGCTGCAAGAGGATATCATGGTAGATAGTAACCTTATGGCCTTGTTTGGCAAGGGCATTGGCCGAACGTAAAAAAATGATCCCGTCGCCGATCCCGCAAGAAGGGATCAGAGCAATTTTTTTTTCTGTCATCGAAGTCTATAATGTTATTTGTTTGCTGCAGGTCTTGGCCGAAAAATAACAGCCTTTCCTTCATAAGCAGACAATTTTAAGGAAAATTCAGATTTTGAAAACACTTTTTCTTCACTTTTGCCTTCGATGATGTTGACGGCGTTAGTATTTACCAGTTCTTTAAAATTAACGATATCTTCCTGAGCCTTAGAGGAAAAGTTCGATGCGACCAGTAATAAATGATCAGAAGCGGGCAGGCGGTAGATCGAACAGAAAATAGCTTTATTTTTCATGAAAGGCATTTGTACAAAGCTGCTTAGGTGCACTTTATAATTTTTTCGCGCCTTTAGGATTTTTTTTAGCTGATTGATAAAAGAAGATGGGTCCTTGATCTGTTTGGTCAAAGGCCCGTATAAACTTTCTGCTTTTGGAATTTTAAAGGCCGTGTTGTCTTTGTCATTGCCCAAAAGATCGTAAGCGCCGCGGTTGATCCAGCGGTTATCGCCATCCTTGGTTAAAGACAGGGCCTTTTCTTTAGGAAGGGTATAGGCGCCGACCAGGTCCCATCCTGAAAGAGCGAAAACCCCCGGCTGCATGGCATTGTAAAAAGCTAAAAGCAGATGGGCTTTTTTTACCATTTCCTTCTGTTCCTCTGTCATGTTGAAAAGGTCTTTTATTTGCAGGGCGGCCGCACAGACGCTGACCATTGTTGTGCAGGGGCCGTTGCCGCTGCGGGCGATATAGGAGCCTGCGGTATTTTCATCGTATAAGGAATAAAAGTCTTCTTTTAGGATTTCTTTTCTAAGCTGGCCTGCGTTGATAAAATGATTGCGATAATAGAAATTCTCATCCGGATTTTGGTTGAAATGGACAAGCTCGTAGTTGATCTCGTCATGATTTTGCAAGGCATGGATAAGGTCCATAGGGGAGATATTATTTTTATACATTAGGTCGCTCATGATATAGAGCAGCTCGGTATTGCCCTGCAGCATAGAATGGACATAAGCGGTACGGGTAATAAAATCATAGGATAGGTCCGGTCCTAACATAGAATAGAGCTTGATGTCGGGAATGGACATATTCAGCTCCTGAAAGGTATAGCCGCCGAATTTGCGTGTCATCATTGCAATCTGGTTGGTTGCGGAAAAAGCGAGTGGATGGGCTTCCGACCATGCTTTTTTCGATCCGGGAATGAGCTCTATCCCTAAAAAGGGGTTGGCGTCAATCCGCAAGACGGTATTTTTCATGTTGAAAATAGAATTGATGATATCAGCGCCGACCAAGCGGTTGGCTGCAAAAGAAGGATCCAGCCAGTTTAATGTCGGCTGGCCCGGTTTAAAATAATGGAGATAGACCCATCTTCTGTTTTTGCCGTCGACTCCTTGTATTACTTTGGAGGCCGACCAGTTAGAAATTTTGGATTCGGGATCATAAAAAATCATGCTCTGCAGCTCGCCGACGATGTAGTGTTTTTTTCTCAGTTCATCGACAGCTGAGGGAGGGAGGTTGGCCGTTAGTTCATTTTCAGGGACTTTCGGCAGGATCGACCAGTCTTTTTCATCGACTTCAATCATATGATAGAGTCCGTCGTAATCCTTGTATTTCCGGAGGGCCAAATGAAAGTCAAAGCCTCTGCCGGTATGGCCGGGAATTAAATCTCCGATAATAATGCCGCCGTGGGATTCGATCACTTTTGCCATGCGCAGATACTCATCAAGGGTGCCGAATTTGGGATCGAGGTTTAAGCTGATAGGGTCAAAGCCGCCGTCCACTGTCGGCGTATAGCGGTGCTGGATAATACCTCCGGCAATTTCCATAGGTCCTGTGTGGATGCCATTGATGCCGATGCCGTCTAAAATATCCCATAGTTTTTCACTGCCGAGTGTTTCAATGACCGTTTTATCTTCCGGGGTAATGGTGGAAAAACTATAAGAGGTAAACCAGTTGGGAGCGATCGAACAGAGTTCTTTTGGTCTGGGAAAACCATAAGGGTGCTGCCATTGCAGCTTATTGCCGGAATACTGTTGAATAAACTGATCGGCACGGTATAGGAAAGATCGTTTTTCCAGCCATTCTATTTTATGGTTTTGGTCGAATTTCTCGTCTTTTGCCTGCACGGAGAAAACTCCTAATAATAATAAAAATAACCAATGCTTCATAATATTTGCTCCCTAAACGGAAAATAGAAGCAAAGAAAGTCAATAGTCAAGAAGAATTTTCACTCGATAAAACGCAGACTGATATCACAGGCTTTGATTGAATGCGTTAAAGCGCCCATCGATATGCCGGATACTCCCGTTTTAGCGTAGTCTTTAATGTTGCCAAGCGTAATATTGCCGGAAGCTTCCGTGTAAACACGTCCTTTAACAATTTCAATACATGTTTGAATCATTTTTGGGTCCATGTTATCTAAAAGAAGATGGTTAGCTCCTGCTGCAATGGCCGGCTCTATCATGGAAGGGTCGGAAATCTCAATGATGATTTTTTTTTCAGGATAAAGATTTTTCGCTTTTATAATGGAGGCGGTAACGGGGTCTGAGGTTAATTTTTCTAAAAAGGAAAGGTGATTATTTTTGATCATAAAAGCATCTTCTAGGTGCATGCGGTGATTTTTTCCATGGCCGGCGGCAACGGCATATTTTTGCACATAACGAAGGCCCGGCAGTGTTTTTCTTGTATCCAATAGATCGCATGTGTGAGGAACAATAGCCTTTTTGCATTGGCAGGTATAGGTGGCAATTCCGCAAAGATGCTGCAGAAAATTTAACAAAGTTCTTTCGATCCCTAAAATATAACGGGTATTGCCATAGAGCTTGGCCAAGGTCGTTCCCTTAGGATAGACCTTTCCGTCTTCTGCTGTAATTTCACAGGGGATATCGATTAGTTCCGGTAAAAAGATCAGTCCGGCAATGCAGGCTTCCTCCTTTAAAAGAAGATGGCAGGTGCTTTTGCTATTTTGCAAAATACATGCTTTCGAGGTGATATCATTTTGTACGCGGTCTTCTTCTAAGCCTTGAAGAAAAAGAGCTTTGGCGTTGGAAACTACAAGATCTGTTGTCATCATAAAAAATCCTTATAAAAAAGATATAGGATAACATGCGAAAAGTTATTGATCAATTTCTTGTATGCGCAGGCAAGGTCAAGGCCGAGCTATTTTTTTTTGCAAAATAGGGAATACACATCCCTTTTTTTTAAGTGCTTCATCTTGGAGGAGGCGGTAATTGCCTCTTTTAGGGAAAGTCCATGAAAATCACAGAGAAGAGTGATCATCTCTTCTAGGGAAAGGTCGTCTTTATAGTCGCTGTTTTGTGCGATTACTAATACAAATTCTCCCCTGGGAGGGTGCTTTTCAAAGTGTTTGATTAATAAGGAAGGGATATTTCTAATGGCCTCTTCATGCATTTTTGTAATTTCTCTGACAGCGGCCATTTGTCTTGAAGGATCGAGTTTTTCAAGTAGCTGCAGGGTCTCTAGTAAACGATGGGGTGTTTCAAAGACGATGCTTGTTCCTGGATAATGCAAAAGGTGTTTGAAAAAAGTTTCTTTTTCGCCCCCTTTTTTAGGGACAAAGCCTTTGAACTGAAAGTTTTCATTATACAGGCCGCTAAGCAGATACCCGCTAATAATAGAACAGGGCCCCGGGATAAAGGTAAAAGGAATCTCTTTTTGTATGCATTTCTGCACCAGTAAAAAACCGGGATCGGCAATAACAGGTGTGCCCGCATCGGTGATCAGGGCGATATCCTTTCCGTTAGCTAAGTCTTCTAAAACCCTTTCATCTTTCGTGCTTTCATTAAACTGATGGAAAGAAATAAGTTTTTTTTTGATTGTATAATGATTGAGCAGGACCTGACTTTTTTTTGTGTCCTCGCACAACAGATACTCACAGCTTTTCATGACCTCTATGGCCCGAAAAGTGATGTCGGATAAATTACCAATTGGTGTCGCTATTAGATATAACATATAGGTGGCACCCAGATTTGAACTGGGGAATGGGAGCTTTGCAGGCTCCTGCCTTACCGCTTGGCTATGCCACCGTATTAAACGATAGACATTATGCGATATAAGAAATTTCAAATCAATGATGAGTTTTTAGAGGTAAAGAGAATATTTGAAACAGGGATAGATCGGTTAATCTATATCCCCAATATATCCACCAGATAGAGGAAGGGTTCTGTCATCGGTATCCGGCATAGACGGAGTTGCGGCTTCGCCTGCAAAATCCTCTGAAAGTAGAACGTCTGTATCACCCTCGTCTGAATGGTCATCTTCAGAACCAGTTCCTGTTATTAGTAAATCTGCTGCTTCCTGTGATGCTTGAGCTTCTTCTGGAGTTAGAGTTTCGCCTGCGGCTGCAGCGGCTTGCTGTAGCGCTTCTTGTTTTGCCTGTTCTTGACGTCTTGTAGCGACCTGAATGATTTCTGTTCGTTTTTGATCTACCCAATTTCTATAATCTCTTCTGTCTTGGTCTAATTGGTCTAATAAGGCATCGCCAGATCGCTCTAATCGTTGTTCTAATACAGCAGCAGCAATCGTTCCGCAGTTGACTAAAGGAGATTCATTCTGCATGCGGATTAAGCCGTGCTGTGAATGTCTATGCATTGTGATGACGTTATGTTCTTCATTAAATAAAGTGGTGTTCAAGTCATTGGCAAAATTTCGAATTTCTTCAGGAGCATGTTCGAAACCGCCTCCTAAAGAGTTAAAATATTCAACCCGTCTTTCTGTTTTATCAACAAAGACCAGATAGAAGTGATTGTCATGAATTACTTGTTCTTTTCCGGTTTTATCTTGTACGGTTTTCCATCCGCCATGGATGACGACTGCACAGCGGTTTTCAGGACTATCTCGCATAGATTCAGGATTAATTGGTTGATCGACATGTATGTCAGCGGCAATCAATTGACCTTCCTCTAATCGCGCGACTCTATGATAAAAGGGAGTTCGTTCTGCTATATGGTTTAAATAATCTTCAATTT
>CAZULH010000051.1:0-8078 GCA_964621105.1 uncultured bacterium | reverse complement strand
TGTTGTTTCATCTTCTTGAATGCGAGCATTTTGATTTTATTTATATCGATAGTCACGAACAATTTTTTCCTATCGAACAATATAAACGAATCATCAAAACGATGGGAGAACATGTCTTTTTGTCCTTTTCTTCAGAACAGGAGCTCTCGCTTTTACACTTTCCTCAAATGCAGATTTATCCTCTAAAAGGAACGAAGCATTTATATTATTTTTACAAACCCGTCACCTATTTAAAAAGAACCAACTGGTTTCAGCCTTCTACTTCAGAAAATAGCGTTAGGCAAATTGCTAGTACCTATTCTTACAAAATACTGTATAAAAATTACGGAGAAAGGCCCTGTTCGTCTATTTGGCTTCCCGGAATCAACCTGCTTACTTTCAAAATGCTTAACGGGGTTATTCCGAAAAAGGAGCAGTTAAAAACAGAAATTAACCGATTATATGACATTCCTCACCGGGACTGGATGCCTAACAACATGATAGTACAGGGAAATCATTTAGAACTAATCGATTTTAATGACCCGAATCTTTATGACACCTATCGGGCAATAAAAACGCCTGCTCTGTTACAGTTAGTTCATGATTTAGCACAAGAGACTGATTCTTCTTTAATTGAGATGCATTTAGATTATATAATTAATTTTACTAAGGACCAATTTGTAAAAAATGAAGAAAATTAATAAATACTTTCTAATCCTATGTTTATTTTTAGTTCTCCCAATTTTGGGATTTTCTGAATTATCTTCATTCGATAACACCGTTCTTTCTATATTTTGTCCTGATACATTTAACCAGTTACCGATAACGGACTGGAACAACCCCTCTTTAGAAGATTTTGCCTGCATAGAAACCTATTTGCGCGAAAGAAAACAGGAAGTAATCAAAACATCGAAGCAGCAGCATATCTTAAGCAGAGAGAAGTATGGACAGATATCTTATCGGATCGGCCGTCTGCAGCTTTTTAATAATGAAGCTCCTAAACTGGAAACTATCTATTTCAACAATAATCCAAACTATAGAAAACGATGCATTATCTGTTATGCCGGCTACGACAATACGGGGAGAAATTATTTAAAAGGAATCTCTACTATTCTTAGGGCTTTAAACACCTTAAACTATAAAGGTCATTTTATTTATCGTTTAGGAGGCTGGCCCAATATCCAAAAGGGAAGGCTAAAGTATGCGGATGTCCCCTATGCATTTAAGCCTTTCCTGTTTGAAGAAGTTGCAGACATGGGATATGAAAAAATATTATGGCTCGATTCCGCCTGTCTTCCCATTAATAATCTGGATGTTTTTTTCGCTACCATGAATACATTCGGCTGTTGCTTTCTTTATGAAGACGCCATTCCTAATTCTACTGTCCATGATTGGGATTTTATTCGCCGCTGCGTCAATGCTCAGCGGAATAAAAAGTATTTAAATGTAATCACGCAGATTGTTGGTATTAACACCCAGCATAAAAAAGGGAAAAAAATATTAAGCCAATGGATTGATGCTGCCTGTCTAAAACTTTCGTTTTTAAACCCAAGCGCCGATCAATTATGTTTTGCTTTTTTAATCGGCAAAAACAATTTAGAAAATGGCGCAATCTCCCCTTCTTTTATCTATCGGACCTATAATTGGACCTTATCTGAAATTCCAAAGCATTGCTGTATTCTTCATGATTATAAAATATTAGAGCCTTCCTTTCAGCTTCCAGCCAATTTTGATCCTTGGCTCAAAGCCAGAAATTAATACTTTTCCTAAGATTTTTTTCATTTCAATTAATTGTTTAAATTATTTTTATTGTGTAGTAAACACAAGAATAGATAATTGTGGGTTTTTATGGCTTTGAAGATAACTGTCGGAGAATTGTTATTACTTCGATTAAAACAGCTGGGCATTAATCATATTTTTGGTGTGCCCGGAGATTACAACCTTCTTTTTTTAGATCAGATCGTTAACAACAAAAGCTTTAAGTGGGTTAATTGCAGCAATGAACTCAATGCCGGTTATACGGCAGACGGCTATGCTAGAGCAAATGGCATGGGCGTTGTTGTATCAACCTTTGGCGTAGGTGAACTTAGCGCTATTAACGGCCTTGCAGGAGCCTATGCCGAAAGAGTTCCTGTCATTCATATTGTCGGCATGCCTTCAACATCGATACAAAAGAATAAGTTCATCGTTCATCATACTTTGTGTGAAAGACGATTTGATGAATTTAGCCATATGTCCAAATATATCTCTAAAGCTTCTGCGATCATTTCAGAAAAAAATGCCGAAAGAGAAATTGACCGAGTATTATTTGAGAGCTTAAAACATAAGCTGCCCGGTTATTTAGCTATTCCTATCGATTTATTTCATAAAAAAATTTCAGTCGTTAAACCGCAGATGGATGTATCCATATCTTCTGCAGAAAGAGCAACGCAAGCATTAGCAAAAAAAATTGTAAAACAATTACAAAACTCTAAGAATCCTGCTATTATGATTGATCTTTTAGTCGAGCGCATACCGAAGTTAAAAAAGCTTGTGTCCGCTTTTATAGCAACGACGAATATCTCTTTTGTTAAGACCGGCTTGGCAAAAACGGCAACGAATGACAGTCATAAAAATTTTGTCGGCTATTATGCCGGCAGGATCAGCCATAATCACGTAAAAAAGTTTATGCAACAAGCAGACTGCATCCTTTCTTTTGATTATATCCCCTGTGATATCAATGAAGGAGGAACAACCTATTATCCTCTGCAAGCAAAGACTCGCATTGAAA
Source organism: uncultured bacterium (assembly GCA_964621105.1). Classification (GTDB taxonomy): domain Bacteria; phylum Chlamydiota; class Chlamydiia; order Chlamydiales; family SM23-39; genus CAZULH01. The sequence goes on along the minus strand of CAZULH010000051.1, from coordinate 5,329 downwards.
TAAACAACTCACACACAAAAATAAACACGAAAAAACATGCGGATATTTACTGCTGCGACATCCTTGCCGCAGTCATCTGTGAATGTAAAAAACAGAAAGTGAAATTTTTAAAAAAACAGATCTCTTTTAAAACCTATCATAAAAAACAAAATCCCTCTCCTTCCGATACCATTTCCCAAAAAGGATTTTGGCAGCTTATGGAAAAATTCTTTAGACCCCAGGACACTATCGTTGCAGAAGTGGGAACAAGCCAATTTTCTTCCATGCACGCCTGCTTACCGAAGAATTGCCAGTACATTACCCAAGGGATTTGGGGATCGATTGGATATTCTTTAGGCGGCTTGCTCGGAGCTACGATTGCAAAACCTAAAAAGCGCTCGATCCTGTTTATCGGAGACGGTTCTTTTCAATTAACCGCCCAATGTATTTCCACGATGATGAGAAATCGTTTATCTCCCATCATATTTCTCATTAACAATGACGGCTATACAATAGAAAGGGCCATTCATGGATGGAAAATGCCCTATAACGACATCCAGCCCTGGTCTTATCATGAATTACCGAAAATATTCGGAAAGAATTACTGGTCGACAAAAGTACGCACACCAAAGGAATTACAGCAGGCCTTAAAAGAGATCAAAACCATCAAGAACAAGTTAATTTTCATTGAAGTTGTCATGAAAAAAACAGACGTTCCCGTCTTAATGCAACAGTTTTTAAAAAAATAAGAGATGATTATGAAAAAAACGACACTATTAAAAAAGCTGATCAAAGATAAAGAAATTCTATTATTGCCGGTTGTACATGATGCCTTATGTGCAAAAATTGCACAACAAGTCGGGTTTAAAGCGATTTCTGTTGCAGGATATGCCAATAGCGCCTCATTACTTGGGAAACCTGACGTTTCCCTATTAACGCTTACTGAAATGGCCGATTGCGCTTCCCGTATTGCTGATAGTACAGATCTTCCTATTTTAGCTGACGGAGACACAGGCCATGGCAATGCTACCAATGTAATCCGAACAGTCAAGCTTCATGAAAAAGCAGGCGTTGCCGGTATTTTTATAGAAGACCAGGTCGAACCAAAACGCTGCGGCCATATGTCAGGCAAACAGGTTATTTCCAAAGAAGAGATGATCGGAAAATTAAAGGCAGCTCTCGATGCAAGAGTAGACAATGATTTTGTTATTATGGCCAGAACGGATGCGATAGCCGTCAACGGCATAGACGACGCCATTGACCGGGCATTGGCCTTTCAGGAATTAGGAGTCGATCTAATATTTGTGGAAGCGCCGCAAACCATTGAACAAATGAGGCGCATTACAAAAGAAATCTCAGCGCCTACCCTAGCTAATATGATCCCCGGCGGAAAAACTCCTTTAATGACCGCAAAAGAGCTAGAGAAAATCGGCTTTGCAGCCGTTGCCTATCCAACTGCCTGTACCTATATAATTGCCAAGGCCGCAAAAAATTATTTTGAAAAGCTCTATAATACTACCGACTTAAAGCCCTTAGAAAAAGACATGATCGAATTTGATGAATTTAATGCCCTCGTAGGGCTCAAGGAAATAAGAGCTGCTGAAACCAAATACTACAAAAACGTAATCTATTAATAACTATTTTTTTTAAACAAATCTATTTTTCATAAATAATTGTAATTTTTAATTAAAGACTATATAATATATCATATCATTATATGATTTTTGGAGCTCATAAAAATGAGCGCTATTACACGCTCCGTCTTCAGTCCTTTAAGGACTGTGATACACACATACCTGAACAATATGTCGAAGAGTTTGAACAAGCTATATACGCCGATCAAATTGATCGTGTCAGACAATTACTACAAATTTTTCCCGATTTAATATATGTTGAATTCTTATCGGGTTCGCCTTTAAAGGCTGCCTCTCAAAACAATCATACTACTATTGTAAGCCTATTCCTCGAGTTTCCAATCGATGTTAATACAACTAGTTGGGGAACAACAGCTTTATATTGGGCTGCTCATGAGGGCCATGAAGAGATTGTACGTCTACTACTCAACGATCCTCGTATTGATCCAAACAAAGGCACCACGCCTCTATCTGCTATTGCAAAATGCGGATCCCTTCAGCTGCAGAAAGAATGCTATAGAAATATTGTACAATTATTGCTAAACCACCCCAAAACTGACCCAACTATTCCGTCTATGCTCGGACAATATTTAGTTACTCCCCTAGAAAGAGCAAAAACCGATGAAATACAATCTATGATTCAAACACATGTTATTAGACATTTTCAAAGAGCTTCCTTAGAAGGACTCTGTGCTAATAGCAATTTTAAGAACAAAAGTTCAGTATTTAGGAGAGCCAAACCTACCTTATCATCTAAAAGACAGAATTATAGGATTAAAATAGACTGTAACCTCTAAATGTTAGATTTATTATTATTTATAATATATAAACAATTATATTATTAGCTCATTTTTTTTTAACAAAATAAAATATTAAGGCATTTATTATAAATGCCTGAAAGAGGACTTGAACCCCCAACCTCCGCATTACGAATGCGTTGCTCTACCAATTGAGCTATTCAGGCAGATCTGGTATTCTTTTGAAAAACCAAGAATATATAATGTACCAAAACAAGCGGATTGTTGCAATTCTTCTTATGGGAGGGTCGGGTATGCGCTTTAGCAGCCATCTTCCCAAGCAGTTTCATCGTCTATCCGGTAAAAAAATTTATTTACACACGGTTGAATTATTTAAAAGCGTTAAAGAAATTGATGAAGTTCTCATCGTCTGCCATAAGGACTGGATCGATAAAGTACAAAAAGAAGTTGCCAATATACGTGTTGTTGAAGGAGGGAAAACCCGTCAAGAGTCTGCCTATTTAGGCTTGAAAGCTACCTCAGCGGACATCGTTCTTTTGCATGATATTGTAAGACCCTTTGTTACCAAAGAGGTCATCCTAGAAAACATCGAAAAAGCCCATCGCTACAGCGCTGTCGATACCTGCATGCCCAGCACGGATACATTAGTCCACACAAAGGATCAAAAGACGATTGCCTCTGTGCCTCAACGTGCTCAAATGCTACGAGGACAAACACCCCAGTCTTTTTCCTATCCCCTGATTGTAGCAGCGCATGAACATGCTCTTAAAACTAATAATACGTCCGCTACCGATGACTGCCAATTAGTTTTACAATATGGCCATCCGGTTCATATTGTATTAAGCGATGAATATAATCTTAAAATTACCTCGCAGCTGGATTTGTTTATTGCCGAACAGATCCTGCGCATGCGAAAAGTTTTTCTCAATAAAGGAACAGTTTCTCTTAAGGAAAAAGTTTTTGCGATTGTCGGAGGATCCGGGGGCATAGGCAGAGCGATCCATCAGCTTCTTTTAGAAGAAGGGGCCACCTCTGTTATCCTTTCCCCTTCCTCAAAGGATTACCCTATTGATTTACTCCATGTAGATTCTATTCAAAAGACTTTTGACAACCTGCACCGGATCTATCCTCATGTCGACGGCATTATTAACTGTGCGGGATTTTTAAAAGTCTCCCCTTTTGAAGAACTTTCTTTGATGGAAATCGAAAAGATGATCTCCATCAATTTCACAGGTCTTATTCATGTCTGCCGAGCGGCAAAAATAAAAAAAGGCGGCCATATTATTAATATCGCCTCTTCTTCTTATTCTTTAGGCAGGAAAAATTACGGTCTATATTCAGCAACTAAGGCTGCTGTTGTTAACTTTACCCAAGCTTTGGCGCAAGAACAAAAAGATTTGAATATCAATGTCATCATCCCTGCCCGTACCAACACAAAAATGCGGCAGGATAATTTCCCAAATGAAGATCCTTCTTCTCTTTTAGATCCAAATGAGGTCGCACTGTCAATTGTTTCATTATTAAAACAAACATCTGTAACGGGATCGATTTTAGAAGTAAAAAAATAAACCTCAAAAGCTTTAGGGCTTTTGAGGTTTTGAATGTGAGGCTTGAAGGATTCGAACCTTCGACCCACTCCTTAAAAGGGAGTTGCTCTACCGACTGAGCTAAAGCCTCAAAGGGTAATGGTGACCCCAAGGGGATTCGAACCCCTGTTATCGGAATGAAAATCCGGTGTCCTAGACCAGGCTAGACGATGGGGCCAAATTTTCTAACTATCAATGTTAAAAACTTTTGGCTTTTCCTACAAGATTAAATCTCAAGGATTTCTTTTTCTTTAAGGGAACAAATCTGGTCGGTTTGCGCACAATAGTCATCTGTGAGTTTCTGTATCTGTTTTTCGTAAGAACGCATAGCATCTTCGGCTATTTCCCCATCGTTCTTTTTCTTTTTTAACATATCATTGATTTTTCTTCGAATATTTCTTATCTCCACTTTTGTCGATTCCGCTTTTCGTTTGCACTCTTTAACAATCTCTTTACGCACATCTTCGCTCATTGGAGGAATATTAATGCGTACGGCATTTCCTTCAACAACGGGCTGAACATTTAAATTAGCATTCTCAATCGCTTTGGCTATCGCATTAGCATTCTGCGGATCAAAAGGAGCGATCAGAAGCTGCCTTGATTCCGGCGTAGTAATATTTGCAATATCACGCAGTTTCATCTGCGTTCCATAGACTTCTACCATCACGCGGTCTAATAAAGAAGGATTAGCGCGATTTGTACGAAGACCCTTCAGATCATCTTTCAATCGAACTAAAGCTTTGTCCATATCTGCTTTTGTTTCTTTTTCAATCATTTTATAGAACTCTCCTTTCGGATTTACTGGCCGATTTTCCAGCGCCAAAAACCATGAATTTTCAAAGATTTGTTATGCTCTTTAGCATAGGACTGCACAAACTGCTCTACAGTTTGTGAAGGATCTTTAATATATTTTTGTCCAACCAGACAGACCTGGTCGTAATAAGCCTTCATCTTACCTTCAACAATTTTATCGACGATATTGGCCGGCTTATTTTTAATCTGGGATTTAGCGATTTCTTTTTCACGTAAAACCACTTCTTCCGGTATTTCATTCAAAGAAAGATATTCCGGTGATTCTGCAGCTACATGCATGGCGATATCCCTGGCCAGATTCTGTTCATCTTCTGCACCTTCTATAGCAACGATGCTGACGAGCTTTCCGCCCATATGCGAATAAATCCCATAGGAAGCATTTTCAATTTTAGGCAGAATTTTCACTTTTCTAATCTGGATATTTTCACCAATTGCCTGAATCAAAAGATTTCTTTTTTGATCGACTGTTAATGAAGGATCCTGTTTTGTCGGCGCCTGATTAAACTGTTCTATGCTCTCAGGCTTAACTTCATTGGCAACCTCTACTAATTCTTGTAAA
>CAZULH010000050.1:0-8166 GCA_964621105.1 uncultured bacterium | reverse complement strand
TGCGGGAAATGTTTCTTTTCAGATCTAAAGAAACGCCTTATAACCGCTTTTTTCCAAAAGCTTTTGTGTAATATTCGCTCCAAAAGGAAGAACCTCCAAAGGCACTTGAACATCTCCTAAAGATCGGACTCTTTTTGATTCATCGATCAAAATGATAATTTTTTGTGAAAAGGAAGCTAAAATCTTTTCCCGTACAAGCGCGCCGCCCCTTCCTTTAACTAAGTTTTTGTGCTGATCAACCTGATCGGCCCCGTCAACGGTAAGGTCGATCCTGCTAAGATCATCTATTTCAACAAGGGGGATATTTAAGGCTTTTGCCTGCTTGGAAGTCATTGTAGACGAAGAAACAGCTTTGATAGAAAGACCTTCTGCGCATCTTTTTGCTAAATGCTGTAAGAAAAAGGATACGGTTGTTCCTGTTCCCAGTCCAACCACCATGCCCTGATCAACTGCTTCTGCGGCCTTTTTACTAATTAAGGATTTAATCGAATCTATATCCATATGCTTTATATAAGCAGGAGATTTGCATCTCCTGCTTATTCGTTTTATGATTGTGCTTCTTCTACTTCTACTTCTTGAGTTTCAGGGGTCTCATTTTCAACTTGTTCTGATACTGGTTTTTCTTCACCATCATCAGCAAAACCTTGAAATCCAAAAGTAGCCGTTAAAGCCAACATTAATGCAAAAAATCGTTTATTCATATTAAACTCCTTTTCAATTTCCCGTAGGAAAGTTTAAAGCTAGCAAGAAACATCAATAAAAAAAAGAAGAAAAAACAAAAAATTAATACTGAATATTGAACTTGTTCTCAGCTAGGTCTACAATTGCACTTACAGCTTTTTGCGCATCGTCGCCGATTGCTTCGACCATGATTTTAGAACCTTTCTCAGCCGCCAGCATCAGTATCCCCAAAAGAGACTTGGCGTTGACGATAAAGTTTTTGTAATAGAGACTGATTTTTGAATTAAACCCCGTTGCGCATTTAACAAGCTCCGTTCCCGGTCTTGTATGCAGGCCTTTATTATTATTGATAAAAATAAAAGCAACGACTCTATTTGTATTTTTTTGCTTTTGTTCTCTAACTGGCATATTTTAATGGAATGTTCTGTGTTTAGTTTAAGACATACTATTTCTGTTTTTTCTAGTAAACAGTTTTTAATTTTTTTTAGTTGTTTAGAAACGAACTTGGGATGTTTTTAAATTTAGCGGTTTTTTTCTGCCAAATATTATTTTGAATACTCGCTTTCCACCCAACAGGAACTTGCCGCAAACATCATATTTATTGGCACCCGCTAAAATTTAACAGATACTAAAAATTTTATTTAACACCTGAACAAAGCAGATGATTTAGCAGTCAAAACATTTGTTTGCTAATGTGATTGCAAAAAAAAATGCACCCTGTTATTCTGGTAACATCAAAAAAACTATTAATGTGTAATGGAGGCAAAATATATGACCCAAGCAACAGCTAAGAAAACGGTTATTAAACCCCTTGGCAACCGAGTCGTCGTTCAAAGACTGGAAGCAGAAGAAACCTTAAAAGGCGGGATCATCATCCCGGACAACGCAAAGAAAAAACAGGAAATGGTCAAAGTCATTGCCGTAGGACCCGGCAAGAAAACCGATCAGGACAAACTGATACCAATTTCCATAAAAATTAGCGACGTTGTCCTTATCGACAAATATTCAGGACAGGAAATCAATATCGATGATGAGGAATATATCATCGTAAAAGCAGATGATATCCTCGCAGTTGTAGAAGAATTATAATAGAAAACAATTAGGAGAATAACAATGGCACCAAAAAAAATTAAATATAGAGAAGAAGCACGGCAGAAAATACTAAAAGGCGTGCAAAAGCTAGCTGATGCCGTCAAAGTTACACTAGGCCCCAAAGGAAGAAACGTCATTATCGATAAGTCCTTTGGCACACCTCAAATCACCAAAGACGGCGTTTCCGTTGCTAAAGAGATCGAACTTAAAGACAGACATGAAAACATGGGCGCGCAAATGGTCAAAGAAGTGGCCAGCAAGACTGCCGATAAAGCCGGAGACGGCACAACGACAGCAACTATTATGGCAGAAGCCATCTATACAGAAGGACTGCGCAACGTAACAGCAGGCGCTAATCCCATGCTTTTGAAAAAAGGCGTGTCTATCGGTGTAGAAACAGTTGTTGAACAGTTAAAAAGCATTTCCAAACCGATCAAAAGCAATAAAGAAATTGCACAAGTAGCAACCATTTCTGCTAACGGCGACACGGAAATCGGAGAAATTATAGCGCAGGCAATGGAAAAAGTCGGAAAAGACGGCACCATTACTGTTGAAGAAGCCAAAGGCTTTGAGACAACCTTAGATGTTGTTAAAGGCATGCAGTGGGATCGAGGACATATTTCCTCTTATTTTGTTACCAATGCCGAGAAAATGGAAGTAGAATATGAAGATGCTTATATTCTGATCTATGAAAAAAAGATTTCTTCCATGAAGGAATTTTTACCTATCCTGCAGGCTGTTGCAGAAACAGGCAAGCCCCTTCTTATCGTAGCTGAAGACGTGGAAGGAGAAGCACTAGCAACATTGGTCGTTAACCGAATCAGAGCCGGCCTAAAAGTCGTCGCTGTAAAAGCGCCCGGTTTCGGCGATCGAAGAAAAGCCATGCTCGAAGACATCGCCATTCTTACAGGCGGCCAGTTTATCAATGAAGAATTGGGACAAAAGCTGGAAAATGTCACTGTTTCAGATCTTGGAAAAGCAAAGAAAATTATCGTCGACAAAGAAAACACTACTCTTATCGATGGCGAAGGCGATAAAAAAGTTATTCAAGAGCGTATCAACCTCATTAAACGGCAAATTGAAGAAAGCACTTCTGATTATGACCAGGAAAAACTGCAGGAACGTCTGGCCAAATTGGCTGGAGGAGTTGCCGTTATCCGCGTCGGTGCAGCTACAGAAGTAGAAATGAAAGAGAAAAAAGACCGCGTCGATGACGCCCTTCATGCAACAAAAGCTGCTGTAGAAGAAGGTATCGTCCCCGGCGGAGGAACCGCTTTCTTACGCTGTTTAGATGCTGTCTCCAAGAAATTACAGTCATTGGAAGGTGATATCCGCATCGGCTGTGAGATTGTCTTAAAATCACTGCCCTATCCTCTCCGTCAGATCGCACAGAACGCCGGACAGGAAGGATCTGTTATCGTACAAAAGGTTCTGCATCTGCCTGCAGAAGAAGGCTATGACGCTTTAGAAAACACCTTTGGCGATATGTATAAAAAAGGAATCGTCGATCCGACAAAAGTCGTCCGATGCGCCATTCAGTTTGCTGCATCGATCGCCGGCCTTTTACTAACAACAGAAGCGATTATTACAGAAGAAGAGGAAGAAAAATCCTCCAATCATGCTGCTGCCGGCGCTCCCGGTATGGGCGGAATGGGAATGGATTATTAATCCTTATCTGTTTTTTAATAGAGAATCAAAAGACGTTTTGGGAACAACCCAAAACGTCTTTTTTTTACCATTTAAACGGCTTAATCAAATTTTCCACATTCGGCGTCAATTCCAAGAAATCATTTAAATACTCTTTAATCCCTGCTGAACTAAAGATCTCAAAGATCACTTCCTGCATTGGGAAACCTTTCTCACTGGATATATTATTAAAAACCAGCTGGTCAAAATGCAGTTTTTTATTGGAATTAGGATCTAGTCCCAACCCAACGATTTCTACATCAAAATTCTTTAACACAAGTGTTTGAACGATCACTTCCTTTTTTTCTTTTGTTTTTTTACCCTCAATATTCGACATGATCATGGTCCAGTTATTCTGGGTACATATAGCATTAGAACAGTCAATGCCTAAATAACTATCGGAAATCTCAATGCTTTCAATCATTGTTGGCTCAGCTCTTAACTTATCCCACTCATAATTGACATCAATTTCCTTAGCAACAAAAGCATCCTTTATCCTATCGCTTGGATTCTTGATAGTAAATCCGCCGATTCTCATATTCGTTTTGGAAAGAGAAATCGAATCTATGGATACGGAAGTTTTTAGCTTACTGCTCAAATATCCCGATACAATTGGGGCTTTGGCCACCCATAAGACGATGATTGCCAAGACAATAATAACAACAATAAAGATTAGAAATTTAAAAAGTCCTCTCATAACATACCTCTCTATTTTCGAGAGATATAAGCTTTAAATTATAAAAGCAATATTTATTTGACATCAGACTTACTCCTGTCTTATAGACTAAATTAAGAAATATATAGAGCATCCGAATGAAAAAGTTCCTGTTCATACTGCTTTTTATCATCTTTCTTGTGTTTATCGCAGGCATATTGGTCTGGACCAATAAAGAGAAGGCAGTTTCTTATATTCTGAGTAAAGACTTTACCGTACCTGTCAAAGTTGGAAAAATCGACTTTGAGCCTAATCGTCTTATTTTAAGAAATTTTGAAATTGGAAATCCCCCTTCTTCCGACCTGCCGCGAGCTCTTTTTTGCAAAACCATCACCTTTTATTATCTTTGGGAAGAGATCAGAGATGAAGTATTCACAATTGACGCAATAGCGATAGAAGATATTGACCTGCAGGTAGAATTTTACAATCAATCGGGGGACACCAATAACTGGACACAAATTGTCGAAGAGGATGACAAAGATCATTCCTCTAAAGAATATCGCATTAAGCTAGTCGACCTAAAAAACTTAGTCTTAACCTTGCAAAAATATAAAAGCAAACCGACAATCTATCCTTCCATCGGTCTTACTCTTTATAATATCACCAACGAATCAGGCGTTCCTATTGATGAAATCGAAAAAGCAATTTTTTATGAAGCTCTAAAATCGGTATTTCAAAAATACAGTCTTCCTAACCTTTTGGACAAAGTTAATCCTGTCAAAATATTTCCTAAAATAATACCTTTTTGGAAAAAAAGCACGCCAACGCAGCCGCAAGAAGAATAACATGTACGTTTCTGAAGAAAAAATGCAGTCTTTGAAAAAAAGAATGGAAGCGCTAAATATCTTGGAAAAAGATATTAAAGAGAAATTCATTTTAGGCTCAGGCCCCGGTGGTCAGAAAATCCAAAAATCCCATTCATGCGTCTATATCAAGCATCTGCCGACAAAAATTGAAGTCAAGTGTCAAAAAGACCGAATGCGGGAGACCAATCGATATTTTGCAAGAAAACTGCTATGCGAAGAAATCGAACGACGACGCTTTAAAGAAAAATCGGAAAAAGAAAAAGAGATCGCAAAAAAACGAAAACAGAAAAAAAGACGAAGCAAAAAAGCCCAGCAAAAAATTCTCGAAAATAAAAGACAGCTTTCCGAGAAGAAAAAGCTCAGGAAACCCATCGATATTTCCCATATCGATTAAGATTCATCATTCTCTTGAAAAAAAAACTCTTTCTCTATCTAATTATCGTCTATTTTATTGAGGATAATAGAGATGAAAAAAATACTATTTTTACTTTTCCCTTTTTTTTGTCATACCTATTTTTGCGATAACCCTAATTACTTACAGATCGATGATATTAAAAATCTTAACGTACAAGTTGATATGCGAAACGGCGATGTCTTTTTCCGCAAAACAGACGCTATTATCGACTCTGTAGAACCAATTGTACTTTCCCATATTTTTCGAAAAAATGACCGAAGAAGAAACCTCGGCATATTACAGGTCTTTCCAGAGCTGATGCTTACCATCCCTTCTCATGGCAATGCCTTTATCTATGACTCTTATGGAAAAGCCATTAAATTAATAAAAAAAGAACAAAAGGATGAGCTGCAGTGTTTTTATCCTGAAGAATCTGATTTTTCAATCAAAAAGCTTGTTGTTGATAATGAAAAACATACAGCATTTCTTTATTTTCACGATCTTTCTATTCGACACTATATAGAACATGTCGACCCCAATATGTTAAGCAGGACCTTTTATCTCATACAAGAAGACCGGCCGAACTTATTCTCCATTTTTTATACGTATGACAGCAACTACCGCATCAAAACCATTTCTTCTTCCAACCGCTCTAAAACCATATCGTATAGTATTGCTAATATTGACTATCCGGATATTAGCCAGCAGATGAATGACTTTATCATTCATTTAAATAATGGAAAAAAAATCACCTTTCGTTTCACATCTTCCGACCGGAAATATTCCAAAACAAATTATCTGCTGACCGAAGTAGCTTCAGATATCCATTCTGAAACTCTCATCTATGAAAAGCCCAACCATTCCTATATTCCATTAATTGCCCAAATCAACTTACCTGACAATCAAAGCGTGCTATTAGAATACTATGATGATCCTCAACAATCTAATTACTTAAAAGTTAAAAAGATAACTGTTAAAAAACCCCATATATCCAAATCCTATTTGTTCGATTTTCAAAATCAAACAGCCACAATTATTTCTTCTGATAAAAACAGCTGCATTTATCACTGCAATAATGAAAAAGAGGTAAGTTTGATTGAATTCTTTTTCAAAGAAAAACTTGAGCATGTAGAAGGCTATTTTTGGGATAATCATCAACTTATCTGCCGCGCCTATGGTCACCAGCCAAATCAATGGGTCCTAGCAGAAAGAAAAGAATATGATCTAAATACCCATCTGCCTACAAAAACGACTACTTATGGCAATATCAACCAGAATTTGCAAACACCGTTTGTATTATCTGATTCCTGCCTGCCTACAAGAATTATAGAAAATTATTCCACATCTTTCTCTTATAATGATTCCCATCTGCTTGTTAGCGAAACGCATGATAATGGAAAAATTATTCGTTACACCTATCTGCCCAATACCAGCCTTCTATCCTCGATGTCGATATATGAAAAAAACAAGCTCCTTTGCGAAAACAATTACTTTTACGATGAACATTCTTTCCTCTCTAAAACTCAAAAAACTGAGATTTCTACCCATGATCCCAATATCAATAGAACCTATATTTATCATTATGAAAGAAATAAACACCTGCCGGCAGTTGGAAAAATCGCTCAGCTTCGCATCGATCACTGTGATTCAACCGCAAAAAAAGAAATCAGCATAAAAAAAACAAGTTATCATTATGCCCCCTCTTCTCAATTGGTTGAAGAATCTGATTACGACCCCATCACCTTAACAAAAAAAAATACCTATTATCATTATGATTATGAAGGAAAATTGCTTGAAGCCACTAACACTGATAATGGCGAAACCGTTTATGAATATGATCAAAACCAAAAACTGACAGCTATCACAAAAACTTCGGAACTAACTAAAACCATTCAGCGATTTAACCCTGCGGGACTTCTAATTGAAGAAGAAGACCATTCTTTTCAGCCCTTTCAAAAAAAACAGTATGTCTATACTCCTTCCGGAAAAATCAAGGAAACGAAAGATTTTCAGAATAATTTCACGAAATATTTTTATAATGAAAACGATCAGCTGATAAAAATTGAATATCCCAAGCAAAAAGATGAAAATGGACAATTTTTCTCTCCTACGGTTTCTTTCAAACACGATTTCTTTCAAAATGTCTCAGAAATTAATGAAAACGGCTCTGTAACTAAATATCAATATAACATGTACAATCAGCCTATCTCCATTACTGATCCCGATAACAAGACTACCTTTTATCAATACCGAAATGATGGATATTTGCAAAAAAAACTTCTGCACAATGGTATTGTCATTCATTATGAACATGATGTATTAGGACGTTTATTAGAAAAAAAATATTATTGGCCATCGGAAAAGCTTTTTTTAAAAGAAGAGCGCCAATATCTTGGAAATCAATGCCTGCAGTCTATCAATAACCGCTCAGGAACCGTTCTATATGCATATGATCATAAAAACCAGCTGTCAAAAGAGTCTTTTGACAACGGCTATAAAACAGTTTATAGCTATGATGATAAAAGCAACCGTGTTTTAACAAAAAACTACATAAACAACCATCTCTGTAAAAAAACAACCTTAGAAAAAAAACCTCTCTCTCTTACGGAAACAATAGAGACGTATACTGATAGCCAATCGCTTCATAAAACAACAAAAAACATTGGCTATTATGATAAAAAAAACCGATTGATCAAACACATAGCAAAGGAAGAAGAAAAAGAATTTTTCTATAATGATTATTTTTTGGAAAACGATCACTATATTACGCAAAAAACCACCCTGTTAAAAGA
>CAZULH010000049.1:6212-8178 GCA_964621105.1 uncultured bacterium | reverse complement strand
GTCGATCTGCCGTGAAATGCTTTCATTAACGACTTATGCTCAAGCCAAATTTTCCTATTATAATTTTTTTTCCGGACAAGTTGCATACAATCTCGCAGAAAAAAAATATCAATGGAGCGAAGGATCTCCAAAAAAAGAATCTTATTGGCCAATCAATTTGATTTATTTGGTTAAGAACGAAGGGCGGATTTTCATTCACATAACAACTAATAAATGGAAAAGAGCAGGAACGGCGAAAGAAGTATGGGGTTCTGTAAGCATTGAGATCTGGATGCGAAGAATACAGAGCGTTTTTGATTCTGTTGTTTTAGCGATAAAGGCGCCTCCTCTTAATTCTAGATTTTCAAAACAGGATGTAATTGATTCGGTTAAAAATGGGATGGGAGTTCAAACTAATTTGAATGGTCAACGGGGAATAAGCAGTCCTCCGATGATTGCTTTTGAAAAATTTGACCCTCCTTCACTTGCATTAGCGCAAAAGCAATATGAAAGGCTGCGGGTCTTTTCACCTGATGAGAAAGATCTCTATAAGTATAATATATATATGCAGCAGATAAACAAAGTTTTTTTGGATGTTGCTTATGGTTTGCGCGGGATGCATGAGAGGGGGGTTGTTCACAAGGATGTAAGATGGGAAAACATTATGCGCTCTTCAGAAGGAGAAGGTGTGTTAATAGATTTTGATTATGCAACTACAATCGGTCGGCGATTTATCGCAAGGGGAACGCCATTTTATATGCCTATCAAGGATATTTGTTCTCAAACGGCAAAAGAAGATGGGACTTGTGATGTTTTTGCTTTGGCGCAATTGGTGTTTATATCTATTTATACAAGACAGGATCTTTTTGCGAAAAGCGGCATAAAAAATTTGAGTCAAGAAAGGGATGAAATTATAAAAAGCATAGCAAAGAACCCTAACGCTGAGTTTCTTGTAAAAAATGTGCTAACAGATAAATTCAATATATTTTTTCCAGATATTGACTGGTCCTCATGCCATACTTGTGAGGATTTTCAAAGAATGGTATTAAGCTCTGTCGCCGATCCGGAAAAACAGAAAGAAAGTCTTTGGATGATACATTGCGTTCAAGAACAGCATGCTATATTTTACAGGTCTTTAATTGGAGATAGCGATCTTGTTATTGAAAGAATAAACGGAAAGGTACGGCAAGTATTGAACTGTAAGAAAGTAGGCCCCATAGAGTTGGAATGGATAATTCAGAAGCTGGGGGAGATAATCTCTTTTGAGCCGATTGCTGCTGCTCAAGTCTCGTAATTAATTCTTCTTTTATTTTGTTATTCTAGCGTGTATACTTAGCTCTTATTTGTTTTTTTCGTGCTATGAATATATTGTTTTTTGTTTTACAAATTTTTATTATATTAGTTTTTTTAGCTTTTTCGCTGCGGCTTAGTAAATCAGCCTTAATCGTTTTACTGGCTCTGCAGGGGATATTTGCCAATCTTTTTGTCTTAAAACAGATAGAAATTTTTTCATTGACGATTACTTCTTGCGACATCTATTCTGTCGGAGCGATTTTATCATTGAGTCTTTTGCAGGAAAAATACGGAAAAAAAGCAGCAAAAGAGGCTGCGGCTATATCCATTGGATCACTTGTGTTTTTTGTGATCATGAGCCAAATGCATCTTCTTTATATCCCTAGTCAGTTCGATTATGCTCATGCGGCTTATATGGGTATTTTTTCTCATACTCCCCGTATTATATTTTCTTCTCTGGCCGTCTTTGCTTTGGTGGAATTTTTATCGATCTATGTTTACGAAAAATTGAAAAAACTTTTTTTAAAAGATAGTTTTTTCAAAAAAACGCTTTTTACCTTACTCTTAATGCAATTGATCGATACGACGCTGTTTTCTTTTTTAGGTTTATACGGCCTGGTGTATTCTGTATGGAATATTATTATTTTCAGCTATCTGGTCAAAGTGGTGATCATTGCCTGCAATACAGCATGCT
>CAZULH010000049.1:0-6202 GCA_964621105.1 uncultured bacterium | reverse complement strand
ATCAGTCCAAAAAATCAAGAGCCCGTGTCGGACGTATCTATACGCCCCATGGGGTCATTGATACGCCCAGTTTTGTGGGGGTGGGGACAAACGGGACGATAAAGGCGTTAGACAACCGCATGGTCGAAGAGATAGGCCTGCAGCTGATGTTCTGCAATACCTATCACCTTCTTCTGCAGCCGGGCGCCGACCTTATTCAAAAGGCGGGAGGCATCCATTCTTTTATTAACCGTAAGTTACCGATCATTACCGATTCAGGGGGCTTTCAGGTTTTTTCCCTGGCCTATGGGTCCGTAGCCAATGAATTAAAATCGAAAGGACAAAAATCTTCTGATGGCCATGTTGTCAAAATAACGGAGGAAGGAGTGGTCTTTCGTTCCTATCGTGACGGCAGTCTTTTAACCTTGACTCCGGAAAGTTCCATATCTGCTCAAAAGAAAATGGGGGCGGACATCATCATTCCTTTTGATGAGTTGCCGCCGTATCATATGTCGAAAGAGAAGCTTAAAGAATCTTTAGACCGAACACATCGCTGGGAGAAACGCTCGCTGGAAGAGCATCTGCGATCACCTAATCAGCAGGCGATCTATGCCGTTGTGCATGGAGGGGTGGACTCCCAGATGCGCAAAGAAAGCTGTGAATACCTATCGGCCCTTGCTTTTGACGGTTATGCCATAGGAGGAAGCGTGGGAAAAAATATCGATGAGATGGAGACGATGCTCAAACAGACAGTTCCTCATTTACCGCAGGATAAGCCCAACCATTTATTGGGCATCGCAGATCTTCCTTCGCTTTTACGATGTGTGCCTTTGGGGATAGATACTTTTGACAGTTCTTATCCGACAAAGGCAGCCAGACACGCGCTTTTATTAACGAAAAGAGGAAGAGTAAAAGTAACGCAAAAAGAAAACGCCAAAACTTTTTCTGCGCCGGATGAAGGATGCAGCTGTTTTTGCTGCAAAAATTATTCTCTAGCCTATCTGCACCATCTGTTTAAAGCCAAAGAGATCACCGGATTAATTTTGGCAACGGTTCACAATTTGCATTTTATGGTTGATTTAATGAGAGAGTTTCGTGAAAAAATAGTTCATGATCAAATTTAATCAGGAGCTTTTTCATGAATGCAAAACCCATACGTATTGCTATAACCGGGGCGGCAGGGCAAATTGCTTATCATATTTTATTTCGATTAGCTAACGGCGATCTTTTTGGAAAAGATCAGCCGATAGAACTGCGTTTAGTAGATGTGGCACAAGTGCAGGAGACCCTGTTAAAGGGAGTGATGATGGAGTTGGAAGACTGCAATTATCCTCTTTTGCATAAAATAGAAATGGGCGTAGATCCCGATGAAATGTTTGAAGATATCGATATCGCTATTCTTTTAGGAGGAAAACCGAGAAAAATAGGGATGGAAAGAAAAGATCTGATCGAAGAAAACGGAAAAATTTTTGTCGAACATGGCAGGGCCTTAAATCGAGTAGCGAAAAAAGAGGTGAAGGTCTTTGTCGTTGCCAACCCCTGCAATACCAACTGCCTGATCGCTCTTCATCATGCTCCAAACCTTAATCCAAAAAACTTTTTCGCTATGACAAAGCTTGATGAGAACAGGGCGAGATACCAGCTGGCAAAGAAAGCAGATATAGCGATCGATCAATTAAAAAAAGTGGCCATCTGGGGCAATCATTCCCTTACGCAAGTGGATGATTATACCCATGCTCATGCACAAGGTCACTTGATAACTGATATTATTCAGGATGAAAAATGGCTGAAGGAAACCTTTATGCCGCTTGTGCAGAAAAGAGGGGGGCAGATTATTAAGTTAAGAGGGAATTCTTCTGCCGCTTCTGCCGGCAATGCACTTATCGATGCTGTTAGAGACATTTATTTTCCATCAGATGACTGGTTTTCAACCGGGGTCTATACGGATAACAATCCCTATGGTATAACCAATAATTTGATTTTTTCCTTTCCATGCATGGTAAAAGAGAAAGAAAATTATGAGATAATAAGAGATATTATTATCGATGATTTTATCTTAGAAAAGATCAGTCTCTCTGAAAAAGAGCTGATAGAAGAGAGGGATATAGTCAAAGACTTGATCAAAAATAAGGTGTATTTATGAGAGACGGCGTCATTTTTGAAATGACAAAAGACCATTTGCATAGGAACTTGCATCAGGTCCCTGTGGGTTATTGCCATACTTCTTTCCTCCATCCGGAAAATGGGATTTATTATTCCATGAAATCTTTAGCGGAAGTGGCTAGTTGGGATGTATGCAAAGTGATGTACCTTCTTTTAAAAGGGATCTCTCCAACACAGCTGCAGCTGCAGGCGTTTAAAGAAGAGCTGCAGACACTTGGAAAACTGCAGGAGGCAACAGTAGAAAAAATTCTCAAGCTGCCCTTAGAGCTTTCTGTTATGAACATGCTGTCGATGGCCCTTGAGCTTGTGTATACGTATGAAAAGATAGAGTCGCCTATAAGTCTTATAGCTAAACTTTCGCATATTTTTTCTTCAGTGATGATCCGTCATGCCAATATGGGCGAGGCGATGATCTATGACGGCTCGATCGACTATATGAATAATTTTGTGCAGATGCTCAAGCAAAAATCTTCGGTGGAAGAAGCTCTATTGCCGATTTTAGATCTGCTTTTTATTTCCTATATGGACCATGGAGGGGGAGCATTGGACGCCTTTGTTGCAAAAGTCGCTTTTTCTTCCAAGCAAAGCTATACAACATCGCTACTGGCAGCCCTGCATGCATATGACGGAGATCTTTTAGGCAGAGCTTCTTCCTGCGCTTATCTGCAGCTAAAAGAGGTCTATGGCCAAATACAGGGAGAAATAGAAGAAGAAAAATTACAGGCACATTTTTCTTCTCTTTTACAAAAAAAAGAAAAGATCTACGGCTTTGGCCATCCTGTTTTTTCTATCGAAGATCCAAGAGCGACCCTTCTATATAATTATGCGAAAAAACATTTTCCCTCGCACCCGTTTATTAAAACGGCCCTTGCCTGCAGAGCTATTGTGCCGCAATTATTAGAAGCAAAAACAAAACGTCCCTATGCCAATGGCTATGCGATCGTCGGCCCTCTTCTGGGAGCAGCGGGATTTGACCATGAAGAATATTTCCCTCTTCTTCTTTTTATGGCAAGATCGATAGGGATACTGATTCAGCTGCAGCATGAACAGGAGAAAAAGAATAAGCTTTTTTCTCCGACTTATTTGTATAGGGCAAAAATATGAAAGATATCTTTATTTCTTCTCTTTTATGCAAAAAACGATGGCTAATGACTTTTTTTTCATTGGTAATTGCTTCTTGTGTCATCGCGTTTTTCCGTTTAATTGCCTCTAGCTCTTATTACTGGATCAAGTTGGGAGCGGTCTTTTTGGGCATCTTTTTCTCTTTCTGCCTTTTAATGCCGCTGGCGATTATTTTTCATCAGGCAAAAAAAGAAGAGCTAAAGAACAAGGACTGGAAAATTCTGCCCTTGTTAAAACAAAGCTTTTCCTCCTGTTTATCATCTTTATATTTAACATTGCCGATAGTTGTTTTGTTTTTTTTGGCATGGGTGATTTTAGGCGTTGTTCTTTTTGTATCGCAGGTGTCTGTCTTTGCTGTGATCATCGCTTTTTCCACGTTGCCTTTTCTTCTGATTTTTTCCATGGTGATACTGGCGCTGCTTTGTCTTCTTCTTCTCTTTTTTGCACCGGGATATTTTCCCATCAAAAATTTAAGGCAGATGGGAGACTTGAGAATTTATCTTAAAAATAACATGCAGGCGAATTATAAAAGATTTTTGTTTGCGTTAGGCTTAATTATTCTTGTTTCTATCCCTGTTATTTTATCGTTTTATTTGACACAGGCTTTTTATGTTCATCAGCTTCATCCGATGTTTATTGCGCTGGAATGGTTTTTTATGCTGCTGCCGGTGAGTCTGATCTATACTCCCTGCGTGATCTTCTTTTTTGAAATGAGCAGCACGCAGGCAATAGAAAAAGGAACAAACAAATGAAAGCGACATTTCGGTTTTTAGGGACAGGATCATCGATGGGCGTACCTTTAATAGGATGTCCATGCAAGGTCTGCCGGTCCTCTTCAAATAAAAATAAGCGCTTGCGGGTATCCGCGCTGATTGAAGCGGGTCAAAAACGGTTTTTGATCGATGCAGGCCCTGATTTTCGTCAGCAGGCATTGGCGTATCACATCGATCGGTTAGACGGAGTTCTTCTTACCCATACACATTATGACCATATCGGCGGGCTCGATGAGCTAAGGGTGTATAACTTTTTGCAAAAAAGTCCGTTAGCGCTTCTTTTATCAGAGCATTCTTTTGAAGATTTAAAAAATCGCTGCCGCCATTTATTTCCGCAGGAAAAACCGCTTAATCTAAGCGCGCAGTTTGAATATTACGTCCTTCGAAAAAATAATGGGAAAACAACATTTTTAGATATGGACCTTGATTATTTTACCTTTAAGCAAGGGGATGCTTTTGTTACGGGCTATCGTTTTAAAAATTTTGCCTATGTTTCGGATATTAAAGAATATGATGAGAAAATACTTTCTCATCTTCATGATTTGGATTATTTAATCCTCTCAGCTGTTCGAAAAGAGAAATCGCCTGTGCAGTTTAATTTTGATGAGGCGTTTGCGTTTATTGAAAAAGTAAGGCCTAAAAAAACGTATTTGATGCACCTGGCCCATGAGATCGATTATGAAAAAGAAGAAAAATCGCTTCCTGAAAATGTTTTTCTAAGCTATGACGGACTTTCACTGGAGTGTGAAATATGAAAGATACAGCCTATTACACGAACCTTTCTGAAGGAAGGCTGCAAGATGTCCATGGGAAAAAAAAGCAGGCCCTTTTAGTCGGCATTTACCATTCTTCTAAAGATAAGGAAAAATGCATCGAATATCTTCAGGAGCTGCAGGCGCTGGGAGATACCTATGGGATAGAGACAAAAAAGATCATCCCTGTTCCGATACGTAAATTTGAGTCCAGCACCTTGATCGGAAGCGGCAAAGTGCAGGAAATTGCAGATATATGCAAGGAAGAAGGGATCGATATTGTTGTCTTTGATGATGAGATTGCCCCTCATCAGCAGCGTAACTTAGAAAAAGAACTTTCCTGTCCTGTAATTGATAGAACCGAACTGATCTTGGGGGTGTTTGTCCATCGGGCAAAAACAAAAGAAGCAAGATTACAGGTAGAGCTAGCTTCTTTCCAGTACCAGCTGCCGCGCTTAAAGAAGATGTGGACGCATTTGGGCAGACAGAAAGTGGGCGGCGGCGGAAAAGGCGGCTACCTTAAAGGGGAAGGGGAGCGGCAGATTGAAATCGATAGGCGTATTTTAAAAGACCGTATCTCCCAATTAAAAAAAGAACTGAAAACTGTCGTCAAACAGAGAGAAATTCAAAGAAAGGCCCGTAAGAGAAATGCGATCCCTACTTTTGCTATTGTCGGCTATACCAATGTCGGCAAATCAACTCTTTTCAATGCTTTGACAGAAGCGAAGATCCTGGTGGAAGATAAACTTTTTGCTACTCTTGACACAACTACGCGCAAATATGTTCTTCCGAACAATCAGGAAGTCCTTCTTATCGATACCGTCGGATTTATCCGCAAGATCCCTCATGGCCTTGTTGAGTCTTTTAAAAGCACATTGGAAGAGGCAACGGAAGCGGATATATTGGTCCATCTGATCGATGTATCGGATGAGGGCTGTGAAGAACATGCAGAAACGACAGTTGCATTATTAAAAGAGCTAGAAAAAGAGGACCACCCGATCATAACGGTCTTAAATAAGACGGATGCCGTTTTTAGCCCTTCGATTATTCGAAAGCTTAAACTGCAATATCCAAAGACAATACAGATATCTGCCCTGCATAAAAAGGGATTTGATGATCTTTTAGCGCGGATGATAGAGGAGATCTCAAAGCTTCGAATGATCTTTACGCTAAAAATTCCACAAAGCCATTACGCCTTAGTCAGTCAGCTGATCAAAGAAGGAAGGGTCTTTTCCTGTGAATATGAAGGAAACGATATCTTTTTAAAGGTAGAGATCCCATCGCATCTTGAAAAAAAGGTAAAGATGTTTGAGGTATAGCTATCCGCCGCAACGGGTGTTAACGACCTTGATCACACCTTCTGCTAACATATTGATACCGATCAGGGAAATAATCATTCCTCCGATCTTTTCT
>CAZULH010000048.1:4614-8246 GCA_964621105.1 uncultured bacterium | reverse complement strand
AGGTAATAATGCCATACGTAAAAACTCCCTTTTATTAAAAAAATATAACTTTTGTCCGACTTTTCTTGCCAGTTTTTTTAAAAATGTTAGAATAAAACTTTTACATAGGAAACATCAATGGAAGAATCCTTTATCCAATCTACTTGGTCAAAGCCTGATCGGTCTTTTGAAATTCCCCTAAGGCCTAATAATCTGCAGGAATTTATCGGACAGAAAAAAATTATCGATCGGTTGGAAATATTTATCGGCGCAGCAAAAAAAAGAAAGGAAACTCTTGGCCATTGTCTTTTATCCGGCCCTCCCGGACTTGGCAAAACAACCTTATCGACGATCATCGCCCAAACAATGGGCACCCAAATGATAGCATCTTCCGGCCCTGCCATTGAAAAAGCAGCTGATCTTGCGGGCATATTGACCAACATGAAGGAAGGGGATGTCTTTTTTATCGACGAGATCCATCGACTTCCAAGAAATGTGGAAGAATACCTGTATACAGCTATGGAAAATTACTCTTTGGATTTAATGATCGATTCAGGTCCCAGCGCTCGATCAGTACAAATCCAGCTCGCCCCTTTCACCTTAATCGGCGCTACCACACGCTCCGGCCTTCTCAGCAGCCCTTTGCGCTCACGCTTTGCCTTTCAGGCAAGACTGGAATATTATGACCTAAAAACCCTTACCAACATCGTTATGCGCACTTCCAACCTTTTACAAATGCCCCTATCTTCTTCTCTGGCTGAAACTATTGCTATTCGGGCCAGGGGAACTCCCCGTATTGCCAATAATCTTTTCCGATGGACGCGCGATTATCATCAGATGCACCCTAATGAACCTCTTTCAAACCAGCTGATCGCAAAAGCTCTAGATCTTTTAGGCATTGATCACAGAGGATTAGATGAAATGGACAAGATGATCTTAAAAACTATCATCGAACATCATAAAGGCGGTCCTGTCGGCGTTCAGACGCTTAGCGTCGCATTAGGAGAAGAGTCGCATACCATTGAGGAAGTCTATGAACCGTATTTGATCATGAGCGGATTTTTAGAAAGAACGCCAAGAGGAAGGGTCGCCACTAATTTAGCTTATCAACATATCGGGCTAAAAAGCCCAGAAAACAATTTTGGAGAATAACCATGAAAAAGAGATCTTTGTTTATCCTATTTTGCTTTGCAAGCATCGTCTGCATGGCAGGATATGCAATCGAAGTGAATGCTCCTTCCAATATATGCATCCTTTTGGAACGAAATGTTTCAGGTGCCTTATTGGAAGCAAAAGGGCCTTATTATATAACCAACCCGCATGACGGATCGCATATATCGTCGGGACTTATGGGAAAACGTGTCATTGTAAGACCGACAAATGACGGAATTCGATGGGGGGAAATTTTCCCGGATTATCATCAGGTTCGCATTCAGCCAAAAAATTCCGATACAAAACTGTTAGTTAACGGAATACAATATGACGGTTCAATAATCGTTTATAAAATTGACAATCAACTGCAGCTTGTCAATGAACTTTCTATTGAAGATTATCTTAAATCTACCTTATCGCATCAGTTCCCCTATCCTTTAGAGTCGGAAGTGATGTCATCCGTAGCTATCGCAGCAAGGACAACAGCCTACTTTTTAGTACAAAAAAATAAAAGTGCTTATTGGCATCTGCAGGCTTCAGATATCGGATATCAGGGAAGCACGGTCATTATCCCCAACTCTCCCGTCATCCAAGCCGTAGAAGCCACCCGACATCTCATTTTAGTCCAATCAAAAGCAAAGGCAAATTCTCCTTTTTATGCTTCATGGACAGAACATAGCGCCGGTAAAACCGCTGCCTATAGCTCTATTTACCGAAAAAATATTCCTTCTCCAAAAGGGATTGAAGTGCCTATCGCCGCTTTAGACCGTAATGATAGCAAATGGAGTTATTCTATCGATAACCAGACGCTTGCTAAAAAATTCAGTTTAAGCGCAGTTGCTGCAATCGATCTTTATCAAGATAAGGAATCCAATAAAACCTATGCTCTAAAAATTAGAGATGAAAAAGAAAGTAAAGATATCAATTTTATGATCTTTCAACAGCTTTTAGGCAAAGAAAATATTTTAAGCAATGATTTCAAAGTCGAACTGAAGAAAAATCAAATAAATTTTACAGGGTATGGAAAAGGAACCGGCGTAGGTATCTGCCTGCATTCAGCCACTTCTATGGCTCAAAACGGAGCTTTAGCTGTAAAGATTCTATCCTCTTTTTTCCCAGACACTTATCTTGTAAACCTTTCTGCTATGCCGGATAAGGAAATTGCTTCTAAATAATTCTTATACACCTGGCCTTCGGGTCAGGTGTTTTTTTTCTTTTTATTTATCTTGGTTATGTTAAAATATTAAATTCAATCATACCGGGGACCTTATTGAATAAGGACATCCGAACTAGGTCAGAACCGGAAGGTAGCAGCCTTAAGGATAATTCTTATGCTTTGAGATTATCTCCGGTATGTTTTTTTTCCTGTTTTTTTATCTCTTTCCATCTTTTAGCGATTTCATCCGGATGAAGCTGTTCTTTATTCGCAAATATATGCGGATGGCGAAAAACCATTTTCTTATAAATGGCCGTCAACACCTCTTTAATGGAAAAAAGCGAACGTTTTTCTGCGACTTTAGCAAAGAAAATAATTGTATAGATAAGATCTCCCAGCTCTTCTAATATCCCATCAACATCTTCTTTATCTACCGCTTCTGCAACTTCTTTTGCTTCATCCAATAAATAATCCTTAAGCGTCAGAAAAGTCTGCTTTTTATCCCAAGGACACCCATTTTCAGAAAGCAACTGTTCACAAAGAGAAAGAAGCTGATCGAACTCTTTCATAAAAACTCCTAAATTTTTTTAATGTCAAAAAGATTAAAAAACTATAATATTTCGAAAAAAAAATTTTAAGGGAAAAATGCTTACGACTGCAAGTATCGGTTACATCCCTCCCATGATAAGACCAACTAAAAAAAAAGAAGAAGAAGATTTTTTGCCTCCTTTTTTAAATGTTACCCGAGACCCTATTCCTGCAACCGAACCCGTATCCCATATCCGCCGTATTCATCCGCTAACAACACAGCATGATAAAGATTGGCACCAGGAAGTAAACAAGATTTCCAATGAGCTATTTCAATCGACTATCAGTTTCATAAAAACCGCTGCTTTTATGTTTTTTTTCTCTCATCCTTCGGATCAGGGCGAAGGATTTAATGTTAATTTTTATGAACGCTGCTGCAGAGTTTCCCAAGATATGGTTATCAACCATAAAACATTAAAAGAAATAATCGATTCCTCCTTTACCCTTTCTTGGTGGAAAAAACCTTTAGCCCATTTTTTTTGTTCTTTTGTCGATTTGCTTCCAATTGAAAAAATGCTGCATTTTACCATCTCTACAGTTATTTCCCAGGTCCGTTCAATTCTGTATAACAAAAGCGTTCGAGAACAAAAAATTATGGAAACGATTCATCATATCGATCGATTTTTACAAGACTATCTATCAAAAAACCGTGAATATAGTCCCATACGATACCGTCAGTTAAAAGAAGATTTTTTTCAAGAGATATTGACAAAAGATGATGAAAAAAAGAAAAAAGATAAAGATTTTCAATCATTAT
>CAZULH010000048.1:0-4604 GCA_964621105.1 uncultured bacterium | reverse complement strand
TAGCCAAATATATTGTCTCCAATTATCTATATAAGTTTCAAATTCCCCTGATTGGTAAATTTGTCAATTCCTACATGGAAAAAATTGCTTTAAATCTCTTATCCATATCCCGGATAAATAAAGCCATCAACCATGCTGTCTCCTCTATAGGACAGCGCGAACATGTAGGAATGCGCGATGGCGCTTCTGCAAGTATTGTCAATGGCGTTCAAATGATTTTAAACCCCGCTTTTGTTCATAATTTTAATACCGCCTTTTTAGGTTTATTCGAAGATATGCTAACGCCATCTTCTCCATCGGAAAAACAATCGTCATATCCGCGTTCTCCGGCTCTTAGCACCGCTCTTAACAGTATCTGCTCTTCCATTATTTCCTTATTGCCACTGGAAAAAGACGATCATCCGCAAAAGGACTATTATCCTTATTGCAAAAAAACCTCTACTGCAAGAGAGGCCTTACATCTTGATGCAGAAACTCAAATCGTCCCCCAATTACATGAGATGATTTTTACTTCTGCCCTCAAAATACTGGATCGGCTAAATAATCCAAAATGCTTGGAAAAATACCTCTATCAAATCACCGATGTCTGCCTCTATTGTGTAAAACCAAAAAAGGGAACAGAAGACAAAAGACAATTGGAAAAAGAATACAAAGAAAAATTACAGGAAGTAGAGCATTTAGAAAAATTATACCTGCAGGCTAAAGATACGCAAAACCCCAATGAGCCTTTTTTAAAGAATAAATTTGAACTGGCTAAAAAAGAATTTGATCATTGGTTTTTAATGCAAACTCCAAAACCTCGGGAATTTCCTTCGGCAGAAAACGATCCCGCTCCAACTTTTCATAAACAATGGAAGCTCATGTATAAAGAAACAGCTACCCGCTTGGACAGGCTTATTCCACAAGTTGTTTATCATTCGATATCCGAACCGGCTTCTGCCTCTATTGCTACTAATCCGCCAGAGAAAAATTACTTCAGATCTTTATACAAATTTCCACAAGTTGTTTATCATTCCATATCCGGACATGCTTCTGCCTCTATTGCTACTGATCTGGTAGTTAGAGATTACATCAAGCCTCTATATCAATTATTTGTCGAACCCACCTTTTATAGCGGAGCTATTACGCAAGTACTTCGAATGATTACTGGAATACAGCCTGAAGAAGCTTCTTCTAGCTGATATTCCAATCTACTAATGTTTACCAGCGTCTTTCTTTCTGGTAATTATCCGAATTCCTGTCATCATCTTTCTTTTTTTCACAGGTATTGCACCCTACAAGAAAAAAAATGGCAGTCACAATCATAATAAGGCTTTTCATAAAAACTCTCCTTCTTTAGCTTTTTCTATAGCATAACTGAATAATTTTTCCGCAATCTATGAATATAAGAAAAAACAGAATCTATCGAACATTTTTCCATACAGGCTTTGGATTGACAGCTTCGTAAATGCTTGCATCTTTTAATGAATATCTGTCCATGAGGACATCTGCCTTGAAAAGAAAAATGCCTCATACCCATCGGTTTATAAATAAAAGAAGAAGAGGGGCCAAAAAAAGAAACCGTAGGAATATCTGCCATTTCTCCTAAATGAAGAATGCTCGAATCAGAAGAAATTAAAAGATCGGCCTTTTTTAAAAGACTGTAGATTTCTAAAAGCGAAAGATAAGGAAGCCGATAGCAGTAAGCATAATCAAATAAAGAGTCAATCATGGGCATATCCGGATAGGTAATAAAATAAAACAAAAAGCCGAAATTTTCATAAAGCTTAGGTATTAGATCTTGTAATAATTTAACATTTAAGTGCTTACTTTCCCATTTAGCGCCAATGTTAATAACACAAATCCGATCACTGCCGGGTTTGATCAAAGAACCCGCTTTCTCTTGTGTTTCCTTGGACAATTGATACTGCACCTGATTAGGAATGTCCTCCGCTATATCCGAAAAAAAATTCTGTGCTAACGATAAATACTGCTGACGGATATTCATAGTTTGAGAAACCCTAAAACGCTGATTGGTGAAGAATACATTGATCCATTCCGGCGCCGACTGCCTGCTAAAGCCCACTTTTTTTTTGGCTTTGGCCCAAAAAGTGAAAATAGAAGATTTAGCGTTTCCCTGAAGATCAAAAAGAACATCATAGCGCTCTTTTCGTATTTCTCTTATTACCTTAAACAGATTCTTTCTTTTATGAAAAACAAATACCTTTCTAAGACAAGGATGATTGACAACCAGTTCTTTACATCTCTCCTCTACGACCCAGTCGATCTCTATATCCTGATTTTTACTTTTCAAATACCCAATAACAGGAAAGGACTGGATAATATCACCGATAGAAGAGGTTTTGACAATTAATGCTTTCATATCTTCTTGAAACAAAAATAAATTGTAGGTAAACAACAATTAAAAGGCAAAACATGAGCGAAAATACAGAAAAACATCCCAAAGAATTACTGGTATTAGCCCTTTGCGGAATGGCTATGCGTTTTTCCTTTTGGGGCGTAGGCAATTTATTAGTGCTCTATCTTATTGAGGATTATCGCTTCAGCGTTGATACCTCCACCCATATCTATGGACTGTTTACAGGATTTTCCGCTTTTTTGCCTCTTTTGGGAGGATATATTGCCGACCGATGGAATTATCACCATCCCCTGTTTTTTTCTGCTATCGCTTCCGCTATCGGCTGTTTTCTGATCGCTTTAAAAATCCCTCTTCTGCTTTATATCGCACTAGGGTTAATCGCCTTAGGATTCGGGATATTTATCCCCAGCATCTTTGCTATTTTAAGCTATACCTATCGCAACAAGAAAAAGCTTAGAGAAGCCGGTTTTTCTCTTTATTATTCTTCTTTTAATATCGGCGTTTTTGTCGCTCTTATCTCCATGGGGTATATAGCCAATAAAATCGGATGGAGCGCCGCTTTTATTTTAGCGGGCATAGTCCAGCTTTTATGGCTTATTCCTACAATCTGGTACTATAAGCGCTATCATCTGACATATGAAGACCTTCATCCCAAAGACAGAAAAATTACGAAAGAAACCATACCAGCCGCTATAAAAGCTCATGAGCGTGACCGAATTATTGTCATTATCCTTTTAAGCATAATTTCCATCTTTTTCTGGTCAGCCTATAATCAGGGCTGGTCATCGATGTCTATTTTTGCTTTAAATTATACCAACAAGATCATCGGAAATTTTAACTTGCCCACAGCATGGCTATTATCTTTAGAAAGCCTCTTTTTGATTATACTGGCGCCGATTTTAGCTAAATTTTATGGATTCTTACAAAAAAACCATAAGGATCCCTCTCCTATTACAAAAACTGCTTTTGGACTATTTTTTATCGGGCTTTGTTTTTTAATTATGGTCTTTGCTTCCCTATCGATACCCATGCACGCGCAGAAAGCGTTTGTCTCTCCCTGGTTTATGGTCCATGCCTATTTCTTTATGGCCGTCGGAGAAATGCTAATGGGGCCGATCGGCCTCTCTTTAGTCTCTCAGCTATCCCCGCACCGCTACATCGGACTGCTGGTTGGCTTTTGGTATGTTTGTTCAGGGATTGCTTATTATCTGGCCGGAGTTATGGCCTCTTATATAGATTCGGTCCGATATATTCATAATTTCTTCTTCATCTTCATCTTCTGGACAATAGTTCCCGGACTTATTCTTTTAGCCTTCAGGAAAAAGCTTTCACATATGCGGCATATGGACCAGCTATAATTTTTTCTCTAAAAAAGAAAGCGTTTCTTTCATTCTGGCAGCAGAGAAAAAAGCTGAGAATTCCTCAGGAACTTTTGCTATAATCCGTATTTTTTTTTCGGTATGAGGATGAATAAATGACAGGCCAAGGCTATGAAGCATCAGCCTTTGAGGATGAATGGAACAGAAAAACCTTTTCGCATACAAGAAATCACCTAAAATAGGATGTCCCATTTCCGAGAGATGAACCCTCAGCTGATGGGTCCTTCCTGTAACCGGCTCGCATAACACAACCGAATACTCAGGTTTTGCAAACATGGAATACACTATCGTTTCGGCCTTTTTTCCTGTTTTAGCAGAATAATAGACCGTCTGTCCCTGAAAGCCATATTTTCTATTTAAAAGGGTCGATACTTTTTTCTGTTTGTTTTTTAATTTTTTATCGATAATCGCCAAATAATATTTATGCACACTTCCTTCTCTAAACATCTTCTCAAAAGCTTTTTGCACAGATAATGATTTGGCTATAATTAAAAGACCGCTGGTTTTTTTATCCAAGCGATGGACTAAAAAGAACTTACCCTTTAGAAAAAAAGAAAGAGCTTTTTCGCTGCATTCGATATCTACAGGCTTATTGATAATAAAAAAATAATCATCTTCATATTCAATAGACAGATCTTCTTTTTTCTTTTTTAAAAAAGTCTGCCATCCTGATACAAGCTGAACGATATCCTCCTGCTTAAGAGGATAGCTGGAAAAACATTCTGCCTTTCCGTTAACAAAACAGAACCCCTCTTCAATAATTCTCTTAATTTGATGATTAGCGTACTGATTAAGCTTACCTTTTAAAAAGGCCAATAACCGCGTATTTTTTTGTGTTGCACGTGCAGATGCAGACCTGAGCCCCT
>CAZULH010000047.1:0-8266 GCA_964621105.1 uncultured bacterium | reverse complement strand
TATTACTCCTTATCTTATGAGTCTTACAACATGAATGAGCAATCATTAAAAGATAGAATTAGAAATATTGCTAAAGAAAAAAACATTCCTTTTAATGCTTGTTGGAAACAGCTGCTTTTAGAACGATTTCTTGTACGTCTTTCTTCTTCAAAAAATGCAGATAAGTTTATTTTTAAGGGAGGCTTTTTACTTTCTTATATACTAGAGATTGGAAGAGAAACGATTGATTTGGATTTCTTAATTACTAAAATGAAAGCAGAAGAAAAGGAAATACAAAAAACCTTTGAGAGTATTATCTCTTCATATTCAGAAGATGGCTTTAGTTTTTCTTGGAATTCTATTGAATCTCTTAAACATATTCATATGAATTATCCTGGATATCGTATTTGTTTAAATGCAGCTTTTTCTAATATGAAAGACCAAATCCAAATTGATGTTGGTGTGGGAGATGTTGTTGATCCATCGTTTAAAAAAATTCAACTGATTAAGTATAAAAAAGAACCTTTTTTTGAAGATGCTATTTCTCTTTTAATCTATCCTCCGGAAACTATTTTTGCAGAAAAATTAGAAACAATAATCTCTAGGGGAGAAGTCAATAGCAGGATGAAAGATTATCATGATCTGTTATTAATGCTTAGGAAACCTAAGATGTTAAATGCTGACAAATTGAGGTCTGCAATAATAAAAACTTTTTCTAATAGGAAAACAACTCTGCAATCAATTACATTTGAAAAATCGGCTTTGAAAAATCTGCAAAAATTATGGATAGCTCATTTACATTCTCTTGGGGATAAGTCTAAGAATATTGATTTACCACAAGATATTTCAAAGATAATTGAAAGGATTAATGATTTGATTAAAATTTTTTAATGATTCTGAATAATTTTCAAAAACTTAATGATGAAAAATCTTGTTCCATCAATTTGTCTAATTCTTCATAAAATGTTTTCATTTTTATTTTTGCATCACTTAAGACCTTAGGATCATCATCTTTTTTATTGTCTAAAATTCCTAACATATGAGTAATTAAATAATCCAAATGTCTTTTTTTTCCTTCTTCTTGTTTAGTGAAATAGTGCACAATATTTTTGCATTTATTTTGTATATTAGGTAATTCCTTGTTAGGAAGAGCGTAAATTATTTTTCTACAGTTTTTAATAATATTATTTCCAATTTGCAAAAATTGAAAGCCACGGTCTGCATAACTCATATCTACATCTTTTCCATCAAACGACATTTTGGGCTGTCGTGGTTCTAATGGAGGGCAAAAAGTTCCTTTATGTAAAAATGCGTAATACAACGAATCCAGATCAACCAAGATATCCTGCAGAATGGGTAAAAACTCTTTGCTAAGTTCCCAATTTTTAGTTAAGGAATATTGTCTTTTTAAAATAAGATAAGGACCTATAAATGAACCAATTATTGCACCGAATATGATTTTAAAAAATTCATCCATATTAATTTTCCTGAATTATTTGATATTAAGGCATGGGGCAACCTGGACTTGAACCAGGGACCGACGGGTTATGAGTCCGCTGCTCTAACCAACTGAGCTATTGCCCCTTAAAAAGACGAATTAATTATATGATAATTGCTTCTAATATTTCAATGAACTTTTTAAAGGGTTAGAGAATAAAAATTGGTCATATTTTTTTTAAAAAATTTAGATTGTTTAAAAAAAATTTATTTATTAAAGTTTCTGAAATTTTATTACAAAAAGATTTTAAGAGGGAAATATGTCGTATGATACAAGGGCTACGGCCATTAAATTGTCTTTAAGCTGGAGAGAGTTTTTTTATGATCCGCCTAAAGTATATGGTATGAAAAAAGAGTTAATTGAAATGATACAGTCAGGGTATTCCGTACTTGTTGAACAACAAAAGTTTCCTGATGATAAAACAAGCAAGGCTCAATTAAATAAAACTTTTGAAGAATTGAAGGGAAGAGTTTCGAAGTGGACAGCTGAAGTTAAAGAGAAAGACGGTCTGAAAGAAAACAAGTCTATTAGGACATTAGCACAATCATGGAATAAACTCGACCAAGCGTATTTTCAAATCAGCACGGGAAAGGCTACGAGCGTTGCTGTGGAAGTTTTTCCGGAAATTGTTCAATTAGTTTTTTCTAGGGTGTTTGGTGAGCTTCATGGAAAGATTTCTTATCAAGTAACTAGATGTGTTTTTAGGTGTGTCGGTATTGGCAGACCTAAAAATCAAATAAACTTATGAGCATAGGAGAGCTAATATGGTATTTTTTAATCTTAGACAAATAGTAGGCGGAGAGGGTCATATAACTTTGCCAACTGAACCTACTGTTTCACCTTTGCCTACAAGAGGTTCTTCTGGGTTGTTCGGCAACATTGTGGGGATAGCAGTTAAATTGATAGGAATTTTCGCTAAAGAAGTTCATCGATTACCGAATGATTATCCTTACAAAGACAGTGAATGGCGACAAAAAGACACAGGAGGCTGGGGTGAAAAAATATTGCTATGGGGAACGTGGTTGAGATCAAATTCATGATAAAAAGGACATTAATAATATCACAAAGGAGTATGTTATGGTAGGCCGAATAGATGCAGGCAATAGAGGTTCGTCGATGGATGGGACAATAGGTTCTGCTTTCGGGTGGACATTGGCTGTTCGGATAATTTCTTTAGTTACTTCCATTTCTAGGGAAGGATTTTCTTCTCCATTAGCTATAGATTCTAATGTTGGATGTTTTCCTCCAATGCATGGCCCTTTTGATGCGCATATGCATATTCCTGAACCGAGCGAGGTTTTGCCTCCTTCTCCAACTACTCCGGAAGAAGTTCTTAAAGAAATAGATGAACAGATAAAAAAAGATAAGAGAAGGAACGTATTAGAAAAGATCGTTACTGTCCTTGCTCCGTTTTTTAGAGTTAGCTTCTAGTTCAGGTGATTTTTTTCGAAATACTTTTTGACGGATAATAAGAATTCGGGCTATAGAAAAAGAAAATAGATAAGGAATAGTCACTTGAAGGCGCAATATATTCTTGGTAAGGCAGTAATAATAACATTAGCTTTTTGTAGTCAGGTATTTAGTGCAGCAGCTACCGATGGTTATGAAGAAGATATGGTATCGATATTAACAAGAAAAGACCATATTCCGGAAGAATCGGTAAATGGTGTGACCGATTGTTATTTTGAAGGCTATATCCAATCTTTGATCGATATGAACTACTATGAATACAAAGTCATTGTAGTGGTTAAAGAAAGAGATGTATGGCTCTATAACCTTCCCAAAAATGCCTTGATTTCCAAAAGTATTATTTCTTTTGTTAAGGATGTTCCCGGAGTGAAGGATGTGCATGCGGTTGAAGGAGAGCCTCCTCCTAAAAAAGACAGGGAAACTGCAAGAATGGAAAGAGCCGTGCCGAGACAGATCAAGGGGATTTGGTTTCCGCAGACGACGGTGTTGTTTCTGCCTCTTGTAGCCAGTCCCCGGCAGGTGGTCAACTCGATCGGATATCGTGGCGGCGACAGGGTGATGGGAAAGAAAGCAGGGGCCGTATCTTTAGGAGATGTTTTTCCTCTTTTTAGATGGATCGATGTTTTTCCCTGGCATGGGGATCTGCAGTTTGATATAGAGTCGGGAATCTGGTCAGTCTTTAATTTTGATCCTCATCCCGATATTGCAGGAGGAACAGAACTGGTCAATACGGACTTTTATGTGGGATTGCCTTTTACTTATGCAGTTAATAAATGGTCTTGGCGTTTTCGTGTCTATCATATTTCTTCTCATCTAGGGGATGAGTTTATGGTCAACCATCCTGGATTTGACCGTAAGAATCCAAGTTTTGAGGCTTTTGATGCTTATATGTCCTATCAGGCTTATGGATGGTGGAGACTGTATGTTGGCCCAGGAGTGATTCTGCATAGCGATAAAAGTTTTCCCATGAAGTATTGGTATGTGGAATATGGAACGGAAATGCGGTTTTGGGGAACCAAAATGTATTATCATCGTCTGTACGGAACTTTCTTTACCGGCGCTCATTTTCGAACATGGCAGCGTCTGAAAGCAGATTTTGACGGCACCTTTGTTTTTGGCTATGAGTGGAGTAAACTGCAAGGGGTAGGCCGAAAAATCCGTTTATTTGCACAGTATCATAAGGGGTTTTCTTTGGAAGGACAGTTTTTCAGAGATCGCACCCAATATGGCGCAATTCTTTTCTCATACGGATTTTAATTCGCCATTTTTTTCAAAGGAAAAGAAACCTTCTTCCATTGCGGGGTAGTCCGGCCCTATCGGAAGCTGATCTTTGAAAAATTTTCGATAGACCTCTAATCCCTGCTGAGCGTTTTGTATACAGTAAAAGCAGTTGCTGACCCATTCGGACCCCTTGGTTGTTTGGGTACGGATATTGCAAAGATAGCGAGAGGTAATTTTACTTTTCCAGTAATCATGGCTGCCGAAAAGCAGAACAGGGGTAATTGGGCCGCTGCCTACTTTTCTTCTAACTTCTTCTAAGGTAAATTCAAAGTCCATGCCGATTCCTCCCATTAAAAAAATGGGGAAATCTAAACGAAATTCAGCCTGACGTTCAATGAGCTTATCGATCCTATAGGTCATTTTAGCTTCAATATAAGGGTTTTGCTTTTGTTCATTGACATATTCATTTTTCTTTCGGAAATCGACGATATTGGCGCAGGATAAAATACCGGTATTTTTAGCTACCCGGTTGCCGACTTCCATGGCTCCCGGTCCGCCTCCGGTAACTAGAGCGATAGGCGTTGTCGCAGAAAGAAGGGGATGGGAGAGCTCTTTTTGCATTTTGATAAGGCCGCTCATTAGTTCCTGCAGGGCTATTTCAAAGGAGCCTGCTATTAAGTTCGATCCATAGACGCCGAAAAAGATGGCCTGTAAAAAGCTTTCGATTTTATTTAAGGGAACGAACATGCCTGTATCTTTATCCGTACGATAGACATATTGCAGGATCTGCTTAGAGTTCTGGTCAACCCAATAGACAGGGATGCCGAACTTGGACAGGTCAGACAAAAATCCTCGGTCTTCATGAGAAAAGAAATAGGGATGAGACATAGATGGATACTGAAAATAAATGCCCTTGATGCACCTTTGTACAAATTGAGACAACAAAAATCGTTTCATCATGGGAGAAGGCAGATAGCGGCTGAGCAGAATTCCCTGAGAAGTGATGAAGTTATCCTCCATCGCCTTTACAAAAGGATAGGCGGGCTGTTCTTCGATGTATTTTTTTACAAGTGTTGCCTGTCTTTGGGGATGTTCAATTCCTGGAAGATCATGTTTGGTCACTTCTCTTTGGATCCAGTCTTTTTCACTTAATGAAAAAAGCTGCGTTCCTTTAGAAATAAATACAGCGGCCAAGGTTTCCGCAGATTTCGGTGCGGTTTTAAAGGCTTTGAAGAGGGTTTCTGATCTTTCAAGGCTGGCCTGCAGCTGATCTCTGTCATGAAAGAAAACATATTCCCGGTGAGGCTCTAATGTGTAGAATTCAAGCGGAATTTCTTTCAGCTCGGTATCGCTGGAGCCGTAAAATTCATAAATGTCTCCGGAAGCTAACGTATCCGGCTGCAGGATGTTGGCAGCGGTATGATGATAGCCCCTAGGAAGCTTTTCATCGACGACCCTTGCAAATACGGTACGGACATATAAAGGTTCTGTGCGGACAAGGAGGACGTCATTTTCAGGCAGGGTGACAGTGTCCTGATCCTTCCATTCCTGCAGATAACGTAAAAAAATACGGATAGGAAAGCTTTTATGAGTAAGAAGGGTGGGGATAATGGAAAGGATTTCATTTACGGAAGGCTTATACGTAACTATTCCTTTTTTTATTGGTAAAAAAGCATAGGTAAAACCCTTGATTTTTTCTAAAATCAATTCATCATGGCCCGCATGATGGCCAAAAGAAAGAAGAGGCCTTCCTTCTCTGTCGCATCGGCCGAACATTCGCATCAGGTACTCAGGATTTTTCACTTTTCTCGATTCGTCCTGTGCAAATAATTTGCCGATTACGCAGTCTTTATGAAGAAGGGGGAGGATCGCTTGGGCATAAGAGTTTTTGGCAAACAAACGAATATGCAAAATGGCCTGGCGTTTATTTTTATTCAGTTCAAGGTCTAAAAGTTTTGCATGAAACCCTAGTTGGGCCAGCGTGCTTTTTAAATTGAACAGGACATATTTTTTATCGATGGAAAAACCGATAAAAGCAGGAGAGATCTGGCCAATATGTACTTCTACAGCTGCTTCTGAGGGTGAAATTGGCTGTACATGATAAATCACGCCATCTGGGGTAACTAGATCAAAGTGGCTAAAAATCAGGTAGCTCTCGGACATGGGAACCTCTTAAATATTTTCATATAATAAGGGTTTTGAGGGGAAAAAGTAAAGTTGAGGTTAATTTTTCAAATGGATTATGCTAATGATTTTTTACGTTGGATGAAAAATGATTAAAAACAGTTTTTCTACTCATGACGGGACCTTTCATGCTGATGAAGTCACCGCATGCGCACTTTTATTGTTATTTGATCTTATCGATAAAGATAAGATCTATCGTACTCGGGATCTTAAAGTAATTGAGCAATGTGAATATGTCTGTGATGTAGGTAAGGTTTACGCTCCTGAAAAAAAGCGGTTCGACCATCATCAGTTAAGTTATCATGGCCCTTTAAGCAGCGCCGGTATGGTTTTGGAATATTTACATAAGAGCTCTCTTTTTGAAAAGGACCTGTTTCTTTTTATTAAAGAAGAGCTGATCGACGGTATCGATGCTTTTGATACGGGTAACGTTATTGTACAGAAAGGGCATCTTTCCTTTTCTGAAATTATCGCCAATTTTCTTCCTGTAGAATATACGGTTTCTCCTGTAGAAGAAGACGAAGCCTTTTTGCAGGCATTGGATTTTACTATTTCTTTTCTTGAGAGGATGAGAAAGAGGTATTTATATCAGAGAGAATTTGTTGCGATCATAAAAAAGGAAATGGAAAAGAATAAAGAATATTTGATCTTTGACGACCCGTTTCCATGGAAAGAGAATTTCTTTGCATTAGGAGGGGAAAGTCATCCCGCTAAATTTATTGTTATGCCGACGCAGAATCAGTGGAAGCTGCGATGTATCCCTCCTTCTTTGAAAGATCCTATGAATATGCGTCTGCCGCACCCGGAAGAATGGGCAGGTCTTTTTGAAAAAGATTTGCAAGCGAAAACAAAGATTTCTTCTGCTGTTTTCTGTCATAAAAACAGGTTTATTTCCATTTGGAAGACCAAAGAAGGCGCTATCGAAGCGCTCAAACAGATTTTACATATAGAGGATATTGGATGAGTACTATTTTTGGAAAAATAATCAAGGGAGAGCTTCCTTCTGAAAAAGTGTTTGAAAATGAAAGAATTTTGGCGATTAAGGATAAATTTCCCGTCGCTCCCGTTCATCTTTTAATTATGCCGAAAAAGGAGATCCCTTCCCTGCAGGAGCTGCAGACAGAAGACTTTCCTCTTTTACAGGAGATAGTATCGGTTGCTCAAAAGCTTGCCGAGGAATTTGATGTGGAAGATGGATATCGGCTGCTGACGAATGTCGGCCCTGATTCAGGCCAGACTATTTTTCATCTGCATTTTCATTTAATCGGCGGAAGAAAACTCGGTCCGATGGCGTAAATTCCTTGCCTTCTAATTTGCAGATTGCATACAAAGATAAACATGAAAAAGGTTTGTTTATTCCTATTATTTTTTTCTTTTCTTTATGCAACGCAGGAAGAGGTTGTAAAACGTGTACAGGCGCATTTTTTAATTGAAGATTATTTTTTAGCTAAAGAAGAGGCGAAAAAAGCTTTTTTGCAGTATCCCGATTCCGAAGAAGTCCATGCCGTCTATGTGCAGGCCCTTTCGGCATTTGGCGAAGAAAAAGAAGCGATCGTTTTGCTTTCTTCTTTTTTGGAAAAATATCAGGATGGGCAAAAAAGTAAATTTCTGCTTGAGGAAGTATCCTGGGGGATATTAAAGGAAGGGACCGTCTCTTCGCAATATGCTGTTCGGCTTGCCAGCATGATCGGTGTTTTTTTAACCCGCGATGTGCGGGCAGTGGAAATTCTTAAGGAAAAACTGGATGATTCTAACGCCATTATCCGCACTTTAGCTATTCAGCTTAGCTGCTATCTTAGGGACTATCCTCTTAAAGAGAAAATAAAGGAACGCTTTAACGTAGAAAAGATATGGTATGTCAAACATGAGCTGATCAAAGCAATCGGACAGATGAAAATAAGAGAGATGGGGCCG
>CAZULH010000046.1:0-8497 GCA_964621105.1 uncultured bacterium | reverse complement strand
CAAGGAGCAAGACTTCTTCTGCCTGCATTTCGTATTTTTGATTTTTGCCGGGGCTTTTAACGATTTTCCCTATAGCGCGGATCGAAGAGCCTGTTGTTATTTCTTCAATATTTTTAAAAGAAGGCTTATTTTCATCTAAAACAATTTGCAGATTGGTAAAAATCGTTCCGTCATTGAGCTCAATAAAACAAAAAGTTTTCTGGTTGCGGATTGTTTTTACCCATCCGCAGACAGTTGCCGTGGTATTTAATGCTTCTGCTTCTTTTTGTGTAAAAATTTTTTTGATCGTTGTTCTTTTCATGCTTTTGCTGCCATTTCTTTTAACAATGCTATTTCATTTACCCATTTATCGGAAAGGGGTGTTTCCAAATATTTAGGTAAATATTTTGTTTGGGGATTTTGCATTAAAAATGCAAAAGATCCCAATCCGATCTTTCCTTCTCCCAAGTGCTTATGGCGGTCTTTTTTCATGCCCCGATCATAGGCGGAATCATTAAGGTGAAAGGCTTTTAAATATTTTAGTCCGATGATTCTGTCGAATTCTTGAAGCGTGTTTTTCCATGCTTTTTCTGTGCGAATATCGTAGCCTGCAGAAAAAATATGGCAGGTATCGATGCATATGCCCAACGGGATATCGGTATGTTCTAAAATATAGGCCAGCTGCTCGAAAGTAAAGCCTACGTTGCTGCCCCGGCCGGATGTTGTCTCTACAAGCAGTTTGGTTTTGCCTTTAGAGAGAGACTGAGAAAAGCTGGTTAGGCTTTTGCAGATGGTTTTGAGGCACTGCTTTTGTG
Organism: uncultured bacterium; assembly: GCA_964621105.1. Classification (GTDB taxonomy): domain Bacteria; phylum Chlamydiota; class Chlamydiia; order Chlamydiales; family SM23-39; genus CAZULH01. Next base: position 7,703 of record CAZULH010000046.1, on the reverse strand, counting down.
TTTGGTCTGCGGCCGATCCCGGATGGAAGTTCAAATAGGTAATATCCAGAAGATGGCAGCGCTTAATCTCTTCTAAAAAAGCCTCTTTGCTTTTTTTTAGAAGCTCTTCTTTTACTGATCCTAAGTTGATCAGATAGCTTGCATGGCTCATGACAGTATCGATACCGGTCTCTTTTTTCGCTTTTTGCCATTTTTCAACTTCTTCTTCGGTATATTTTTTTGCTTTCCACTGGCGCTGGCTGGAGGTAAAAATCTGAAAAGTCGTCGCGCCGGTATTCGCTGCCTGATAACAGGCGTTGAATACTCCTTTGGCAGTAGAGGCGTGGATGCCGACTAAAATTTTTTCTTTCATAATTCTTTTAATTGTAGCTTTTTTGCAAGTTAACAACAATTGGAAGTTAGCCGGCTAAAGAAAAACTCTGTTTTTAAAATAGTAGGCTATTTATCATACTCTTTTTATTTTGATAAAAGTAAAAATATGCTGTCGTCCATATCTAAACATCTTTTTATTGCCTATGGATCTTCTCAAAAGCAGATCGTTTCGGCTTTAGCGGCATTAGCGATAAGTTCGGCCATGATTGGAGCAGGGGCCTTGGGGCTTTTTCAAGCCTGTTTTTCCATGAAAGGTGTAGTTCTGTCAGCCTTTTCATGGATTGCATTGGGAAGCGGATTTGGTATCGCTGTAGCCCTTTTCTGCATAGGAGCCTATCGCATCTATCAGGATAAATCGATCAAGCAGAAAGCGGCTTTAGATCAGAACTTTTGGGACCTTCTGGAAAAATTAGAAAATTCTTCAGAAGATAAGGAAAAACTAAAAAATTGGGTGGAAAGAGGAGCAAACCTTCATTCAAGAAATAAGTTGAAACAGACGCCATTAATCTATTTATTGCTTAATAAAGATCTGGACACCGATATTTTTTCACAGATGGCGAACATACTGTTAGAGAACCAAGTAGATGTCCACGCACTTATCGACGGCAAATCAGCTATGCACTGGCTAATCGAGAGCTCTTTGCAATGGAGCCATAGAGATGGGGATATTATTGTTTCGCGGTTGGAGTGGCTTATGAGATGTCATGTTGATATTAATCAAAAAGATGGTAATGGAAACACAGCTTTGCATATGGCCGTTGAACAGCCGGAGAGCAATTATTCGATATTATGGATAAATCAGCTTTTACAACACCAAGCAGACGAGACTATTTTGGATAAACAGGGTTATACTCCGCTGCAAAAAATCCAGGAAAACCGATCCTGTCCTATGGATGTTAAAAGGGAAATTACTAAACAATTAGAAGGCAGATAGATGCCGGGAGAAAATTATGGAAAGTCGGCCTATTGAACAATCGCCTGCTTGGGCATGTTTGGGTAAAACTCATGCGCAAAAGGCTTTAACGGTATCGGTCCTTACTTTATCAACGGCGGCTATAGCCGTTTCTTCTTTTGTCCTTATGCAGGGATATTTGCCATGGATAGGTGGCGTTTTACCTATGCATGCGTGGATTGTTTTAGGATCTGCAGCTACAGCTGATACTTTTATGATCACTCTCTGTTTTTATAGAATGTATCAGGATTATAAGGAGATAAAATCAGTGAAATTACAGAAGATGTTAAATCTATTGCATACTTTGATCGAACAATACAATGTTTCTTGTTTTAACAGATTGTTGAATTCTTTTATTTCACAGGGTGGTGATATTACAGCCTGTAATGGGAAAGGGGAAAATTTTTTGCATGTTGTAGCTGATACACAAATTCAGATGAAAGAAAAAGTAAATTCTATTTTAGAATAAATAAAAGATTTCCCTTCTGATGTTAGGAATCAGCTTCTAAATAGCGTTAATAACGCTGGTCACTCTCCTCTGTCGAAAATTATAACAAAAATTGAAGAAGCCAAGACTTCAGAAGAAAGGCTATGTTTAGCTGATATAGCAGAAAGATTGGTTGAAGCAGGTGCTGATATTTACCAGAAATTGCCAAATGGCACGACTCCATTGCAATGTGCTAATAACTTACAAAAGAAGATTAAGGGGCAATTGCAAGGAATATGGGAGACTATTGCAGCCGCACTAACAAACCCTCGGCAATCAACTGCTGCTCGTTGATTGGTGCAAAAATAAAATTATTAAAAAACCTTAAAAAGGTAGATTCCAGGAGAGAATGATGGAAAATCCAGCTATTGAACAATCGCCTGCTTGGGCATGTTTGGGTAAAACTCATGCGCAAAAGGCTTTAACGGTATCGGTCCTTACTTTATCAACGGCGGCTATAGCCGTTTCTTCTTTTGTCCTTATGCAGGGATATTTGCCATGGATAGGTGGCGTTTTACCTATGCATGCGTGGATTGTTTTAGGATCTGCAGCTACAGCTGATGCTTTTATGATTAACCTCTGTTTTTATAGAATATATCAGGCGCATCTGGAAGTAAAAAAACAGGGGTGCTTACAAGAGCTTCTAAATGAATTAGGTCATTTAGTTCAAACTTCTTCTTCTCTGAAGTTTATAGAAAAATTGGAGGAGTTTATTCAAAAGGGCGGAGATATTACAAAGGCCTGTAACAAGGATGGAGAAAATCTTCTGCATGTTGTAGTTAATACACAGATTCAGATGGAAGAAAAAGTAAATTCTATTTTAGAAAAAATACAAAATTATTCTTCTGATCTTAGAAATCAGCTTCTAAATGGCATTAGTCAATATTCTCAGTCGCCTTTATTGAAAATTTTAACCAGACTTCACGCTCAGCCTAATAAGAGGGAAGACTATATTTCAATGATGAAAAAATTAGTAACTGCCGGAGCTGATACTCAGCAACAATTGCAGGGAGATCTGACACCATTTAACTACATAGAGCAAAGATTGCGAATGGTCAGCGGTCCCTTAAAAGGATTATGGCAGCAAGTTCAGAATGACATTGAAAAAGCGCTTCAGGCACGACCGGCTACTGTTCATTGATCGGCAGCTTTTTGTATGACCAGATCTGTTCGATTGCCTGAATACGCAGCATTTTTCCTACAATTGCATATGTTCCAAAGAAGCTGAAAGAAAGTACAGCGAAGTGCTCTAGCTGCTGCATAAGGCTGTTAGAGAAGGTAAACGGCAGATTGAAAAGAGAAGAAAAAAGCGATAGTTCTAAAAGAGAGGTTCTGCTGATGGCGAAAGTGATGGCGGTTGCAACAGCTGAAGTAAATAATACCTTATACAAATCCAACTGATTTTGTTTTAATGAAAACAGGTTCTGTTTTTTCCATTTAGAATATAAATACAAAGCATTAAAAGCGGCACTTAAGCTGGTGGCATAGGCAACACTTGCAACCGGCAGGTGCAAAAGTATGATAAAGGCGCTGTTTAAAATTAAGTTGCAGGCCATTGTGTAGATGGACCCTCGCATTGGAGTCTTAAAATCTTTTTGGGCATAAAAAGAGGAAGAAAAAATCATTGCCATTGCTGCAAAAACAAGGCTAAGGCCGTATCCCCATAAACAATAAGAAGTCTGGATGATGGAAAGACTATCGAATTTCCCATGTCCGTAAATCAGGTTGATACCGCTTGTGCCGAATAGCCAAATTCCGAATGTGCAGGGGATTAATAAGGCGAAGATATAGGAAAATCCCGATTGTAAATAGGAAGAGGTCCTCTCTTGTGAGGAGGATTTGGAAAGAAGGGGCAAAATAACAGAAGAGATACCGATAGCGATTAGGGCCAAAGGCAGCTGTTCTAATCGTATGGCATAGCTTAAAAAAGCAGGGCCCTGCAGAGAAGAAAAACGGGCGAAGATAAAGTCCATGGCCGTATTGATCTGAGTGGCACCTACGCCTATAGCACTGTAGGCAACTGCCTTCATCATTTGGCGGACATTTAAAGAAAAGAGGGTCGAAGGCAGGGTTTTCCAGGAAATTTTCCCTCTGCAAAGGGAAAAAGACTTCATTCCTACCAGCAGCCATTGCAGAAAAAATCCAAAAGAGATAGCAAAAGAAAGGCCGATCATAGCATTGGCCATCGAAAATTTTCTGAAATAGAAGATAGCGCCTATCCATGCGATATTGAAGCCGGCAGAAGCAAAGCTCGATAGAAAAAAATGTTTTTTACACTGTAAAAAAGCGCCAAACAGTCCGTAGAGGCAGATGAAGATAACACCAGGAAGCATGATCATGGTCAGACGGATAATTTCCTGATTTTCTAAAGAAAACCCTCCCTTGATGGCATAAAGCAAAATTTCCAGCCCCGTGCATAATAAAAGCAAAATGAAGGAGAGGGAGAAAAAGACCTCTTTGAAAAACAGAAGGCCTTTTTGCTCTTCATTTTTTTGGATTTTTTCAAAAAAAGGGATAAATCCTGATAAAAGGGCGCTTTCTCCAAAAATACGGCGGAAAAGGTTGGCGAAGCGAAAGGCAATAAAAAAGGCGGCAGTTAAGGGATGGGTACCGAAAAAAACGGCCATTCCGATCTCTCTGACCATTCCCAAAAGCCGGCTTAAAAAGGTACCTGAAAAAAAATGGGCAAACGATCGTAGAAAAGAACGGTTATTCATGGAGTAAACATAATATTTTTTTCCATCTTATAGAAAAAAATATTTTCCAACCATCTATCTTTACTAGGAGGTGTGGGCAATAAACTCGCAGACGAGAGGGATATTGACCAAAATAGGCAATGGTACCTGCTCTTCTAGCGGCATTGAAGCTAATTTTCCGGAAAATTCTTTTGGGTCCAGCTCCAAATACTCAGGAACTTCTCTGAAAGTATTTTCCAAGGATGCTTTTATCAGCTTCATTTTTTGCGCTTTAGGTTTAACAGAAATCGTCATGCCTGTTTCTACGACAAAGCCTCTGCGGTCGACCTTTTTTCCATTAACCAGAATATGGCCATGGGAAATTAGCTGCTGGGCAGCGAAAATAGTCGGTGCAAAACGAAGACGATAAACGATATTGTCTAAACGGCATTCCAATAAAGTTAAGAAATTATGAGGAGTTGGTCCTTCCTTTTTGATCGCTTTATTATAAACACGCAAAAGCTGTTTTTGGCTGAGCATGCCATAGATAGCGCGCAACTTTTGTTTTTCTTCCAACTGTTGACCGAAGTCGGATTTTTTCTTGCGTTTAGCGCCATGCATGCCTGGAGGATTGGGTTTGTGTATCAAAGGGTTGCGTGAACGAGTGAAAATATTCGCTCCATATTTGCGGGCAATTCGATTTTTTGGACCTGTATATCTGCTCATTTTTTCTCCATTTCATTGTAAGATATGAAAAGTAGTTTATCTAAGTTTCTATTTTCCAACAACTATGTTTTTATGCTCTGTAGTAAAGAAATAATTTGTTTTTGAAAAAAAGGGTCTAAGCAGGTATTTTTTTGCTTTTTTCCGTCTTCAGCCGCCAAAAAAGCAGGCATAGAGGCACAGACATTGCCTTCTATGGCTATGGCAGCCCCCCGTATCGGCAGAAGGGAGGACAGTTCTGCAAACATTCGAATAGAAAAATCACAGGCCATCGTTAAAAAAAAGAGTTGTTTGTGAGGGTATTTATTCTGTATCTGTAAAATTTTTTTTGCATATGCATAGACGGTAGTAATAATAAATACTTTGCATTTAAGTGGTTTGTGATAAGCAAAAAGCTGTGAAAATAGACAGTTTTGACAATTAGCAGAAGATGGGCACTGATCGGAAAAACGGACATTCTTGCAAAAAGAGGGCCTCATACAATAACTAATTCCAACTAAAAGAAGGCTATTATCGGATGATAGTTGCTTTTGTAGGTCTTCCATTGAGCTAAGTCCAAAATAATAATGACGGTCGATAGATAAGGGAGGCTGCTTTTTGAAAAACCATGAATACAAAAGGAAAAAAGGCCTTGAGAAGAAATATCTTAATAAAGTTTTATCCTTATCCTGTTTTAATAGGTAATATAAACTTTTATAGCGGCTTTGTTTCATTTTTGGCTTTTGACAAAAAGTATGGGCCAAAAAACCAAATAAAGCAAAGCGCAATTCCAACTGGGTAATTTTTACCTAGCCGAGTGTTAGTTTTTACCTACCTATCCGGCCAAGGTATCATCGTCGCTTCCTTCTTCAAAGTCGCTTTGTTCTTCTAGAAGTTCTTGAGCGGCAGCCTTTAACGTACGTATGCCTTCGGCAAAGCCAATCTTCTTTAAAAGGGCTTCAAGGTTTTGCAGTTCAGAGACTAACTGATCGTTGATGGACTCTAATCGTGCTACTTTATCTATAAGGTCTTGCTTTTTCATCTTTTTCTCCTGTTTGTTTGCCCTTATAGGTGCAAGGATCGTGCCAAAAAGAAAGCCGATGACAAGAATCGCGCAGATCGGGTATATCTCATAGTGCTTTGATAGTAAAATTAGGATACTTATATGAAAAAAATAATCGTTATGTTGATGGCTATAATGGCTGTTTGCGTCCTTAATGCCGAGGATTATTCACAAATGGAAGAGGAAATTGTACAAAATGAAACTTTTATGGAACCTGTAGAAGAAGTATTTGCAGAAGAATTTGACGAAGAAGCAATGGATAAAGAATTATCAGAGCTATTGCCAAATGAACAGGTGCTTAAGAATAATTCTGAAACAGCATTTGAAGACGAAAATCTGGATCTGGAAGAAGATTTTACAGAAGAAGCCTCTCAGTAAAGAGAGGCTATTCTTTAAAAGGCTACGCTATCTTCGACTGCCTGCTCAGAGATTCTGCTTTTTTCATCTCTAAGTTCAGCGATCATTTTTTCATGAAACTCAAGCTCATGAAAACGTTTAATGGAAACTTCTTTGTCTCGGAAAAACCAGCAGATGGAAGTGTCATCCCCTTCATAATAACGGCTGCTGCCATGGCGCAGGTCATTATCCCAGTGCACTTCACAAATGATATTTCCTTCTTTGTCAAAGCGCTTTTCTACACCATGTTTTTTTCCGTCAAAATAAGGAACTTCAGCTGCTTTGACTTCATTGCGATAAACAAAGCTCATGCCGTCAAGTTTGCCGTTTGTCCAGTTTTGTTCAGTGATCAGCGTGCCGGCTGATGAAAATGTGCACATTTTCCCATGCAGCTGATAATCGAAAAAAGGACATTCGGACTGTATTTGTCCATTTTCATGGAAGCTTGTTCGAAAAACGAGCTGTCCATTTTCCATTTTATCTTTAGAAATTAAAAGACCTTCCCGATTGCGGACAACGCGCATGCCGTTGCCTGCCTCAACAGAACTTTCCAGGTCATTATCAGGAAGAAAATACTGGCCTTTTACCAGCAGGTCATTTTCATATTCTTCGATACTGATGGGAGCGCCCTTTTCATCCCATAGAGTAATAATTTTTCTGTTGTCGAATTCAAAGAGCTCTTCTTTTAAGGGGATTCCCGATCTATCATGCGATACCTGTTTAATTAACGTACCCTGATCATAAACCTGCAGTGTTTCCACTACGGTTGTATTGGGAAAAGTATAACTGGTGTTGCCGTGCAGTATTCCATTTGAGTAGGAATTGGTTACACTGACACCATTTTCTAATTTTGTGATCACTTGTCCGTCTTGCTGTCTTTCCTGCCATTCTGTAGGTGTTAAATCGAAACCGTACTTATGTAAAAATCTTTGTGAAACTACCTGTCCTTCATCATCTGATTTTTGACAGGAGTGAAAAACTAATGCCAGAAGAGTGCAAACTGCTAAAATTCTCATCGCTACCTCCGCGTCCTATATGAATACCCATCTTATAGAG
>CAZULH010000045.1:0-8575 GCA_964621105.1 uncultured bacterium | reverse complement strand
CCTGTTATCTGCTGGAAAATACTGATACCGACACCGACAAGCATGGCCGAGCGTATTGACTTATCTAAAAGATGTTTCCATCTTGTTTTTTCTTTTGGTTTTTTCTCTCTTGCCGTAATGGTAACTTCATCGATTTTTTTCTTACGATGGATCTTTTTCATAATATCGATCGCTTTCAGTTTTTCTCCCTGTTCGACCAGCCAGCTAGGCGTTTCCGGAATAAAGAAAAGACCTACTAATAAAAGGACTGCCGGGATAAAAGCAAAACCGAACATCGATCTCCATGCTTCATGATCAGCAAAGAAATAATCCACACCATAAGAGATCAGAATCCCGAAAGTGATCGCCAGCTGATTGACAGAAACTAAAGCTCCACGATGTTCCGGCGGTGACATTTCAGAAATATATAAAGGCACTGTTAGAGAAACGATCCCCACAGCAACCCCCACAATCACCCTGCCGACTAAAAGGACCATAAAACCATTGGCTAGAAAAAGAAAAAAAGTTCCGATAAAGAATAGGACCACCGTGAAAAATAATGTTTTTCTTCTTCCGAAAGTATCGGCGATCACTCCTCCGAACAGCGCCCCTACAAGCGCGCCTATCAATAAAGTGCTTACCAATATTTCCTGCTTGATCAATGATAACTGCAGCTGATCGGAAATAAACAATATCGCTCCGGAAATTACAGTTGTATGATAACCAAATAAAAATCCGCCTATACCTGCAATCGCTGCCGCTAATACAGAATATATGCTCACTGTCTTTTTCTTAGCCATAATCATCCTTTTATTATTGTTTATATCAGTGAACACAATTTGTATTTTTTTCAGCAATAAAAAAAACTTTATACAGCTAGCGGCAAGACCTGTTATTTTTTAATAACAGACGCCAAAAGATCAATGTCTATACAATCGGTAATTTCTACCGACAGTTTTTGTCCTATTGTAGAAACAGCATCAATATCATTGAGAATGATATTATTATCAATTTCTGGACATTGAAACTGAGAATGCGATAATAAAAGAAGATCGGACTCGGGGTGATAACCGTCCACTAAAACATCAATGGTTTTTCCTATCCATCGCTTATTATTTTTTTTGACTATTTCCGTCTGCAGATCGGCCAGTTCTTGATATCTCTTCTGTTTGCATTTTTCCGATACCTGCCCTTGTAATTGCGAGGCCGGTGTATAAGGCTCTTGAGAATAAGGGAAAATGCCCACTTGAGATAGTTTTGCTGATTTAATAAAAGACTTCAGCTCTAAAAACTGTTTTTCATTTTCTTGGGGAAATCCAACGATAAAACTGGTTCGAATGGCAATATCGCTCATAGCCTTTCGTAATCTGTCGATGGTATGAAGAATCTTTGTTTTAGTTACCTTTCTTTTCATCTTAAAGAGAATATCATCATTAATATGCTGCAGGGGCATATCTAAATAACGGCAAACTCTTGGATCTTTTCGCATAATATCTATCAGCTCATCGGAAATATCATCAGGATATACATACAAAAGACGCAACCAGAAATTTTCTTTTCTCAACAAAAGCTTTTGCAGCAGTTTTTCTAAGGCGTTTTTTTCTTTTCTGTCCTTTCCAAAGTCTGTAAGGTCCTGTGCTATGAGAATAATTTCAAAAACGCCTCTTTTTAAAAGGACGTCAAACTCTTTTTCCACCTGCTCAATCGTTTTGCTTTTAAGAGGGCCTTTTATTTTAGGGATTAAACAGTAAGCGCAGCTTTTTTGACAGCCCTCTGCAATTTTTAAATAGGCATAATGAGAAGGTGTTATCAAATCATCGCGAAGAAGGTCTCTCTCCAAATAACTGCGCCTTTGAGAAATAAGGCTCTGCTTAGGTCCTTCAATCGCCTGCAGGATCTTGTCAATATCCCCTGATCCCAAGAAGCAGTGAATATCAGGAAAAGATTCTTTTAACTGATCGGAAAACAGCTGGACCATACAGCCTGTCGCTATCACTTTAGCTTTAGACTTTTTCTCTGCAAACATCTCTTTGAAGATCTCTTCGGCTTCCTTCCTTGCACTTTGCAAAAAGCCGCATGTATTGACAATGATATAATCAGCCTTAGCACACTCTGCCGTTAGCTCATATCCATTTTTTCGAATGGACGAGACCATCAGCTCGCTATCAACCAGGTTGCGGGGACATCCTAAACTGACAAAATATACTTTTTGCATTTTTCCTCATTATTAATGAAAAAAATTATAACTCTTTTTGAAATAAATATCTATGGACAAGTATAGTTAGATCAGCATGGTGCCGTGACAAGAATGATAAGACATTTAATTAAAAAGTTTTTTTTACTGCTGCTCTCCTTATGGATGATTGCGACCATCACTTTTTTTTTGATGAAAGCAATTCCCGGAGACCCTTTTAGCGATGAAAAAGAGATCCCTGCAGAAATTATGCAGTCTCTAAACCATTATTACGGCTTAGACAAACCTCTTTATCAGCAATATTTTTCAACCCTGCACCGTCTGGTCAAAGGCGATCTCGGCCCTTCGATTATATTTGAAAACCGTTCCGCCAACAGCGTGATTATAAATAGTTTTCCCATATCCTTCACATTAGGACTGCAATCCCTTGTTTTTGCTATTATTATGGGAATTGCTTTAGGATCGGCCGCTGCTTACTATCAGGGGAAATGGCAGGACAGCCTCATTATGTTTTTCACTAATTTGGGCGTATGTGTTCCAAGCTTTTTACTGGCCACTTTTTTACAATATTTTCTGGCTGTCAAACTAGAACTTTTCCCTATTGCCCGATGGGAGGGATTTTTTCATACCCTTCTGCCTTCTTTTGCCTTATCCGCCTTTCCTTTAGCGACCATTACCCGATTAATTCGGGCCAATATGATCGATATCCTCAAGCAGGATTATATTAAAACGGCGATGTTAAAAGGACTTTCCACATCTAAAATTATTGTCACTCATGCCCTTAGAAATGCGATTTTACCCACCATCGGTTATCTTGGATCGATTACCGCCCATATTTTAACAGGAAGCTTTGTCATCGAGAAGATCTTTGCCATACCGGGACTGGGACATTGGTTTGTCTATAGCATTAGTACAAGAGACTATCCGATCATTATGGGACTTTGTATTTTTTACAGTTTCTCTTTATTAAGCATCATTTTCCTTGCCGATATTTTTTCCGGCTGGATAGACCCTCGAATCAGAGAAAAAAAAGTCATATGAATACAGCAATAGAAAAACATCACACTCTATTTGGGAATAAAAAAGTACAGATCGGCTCTTTTTTATTAGTCTTTATTTTATGTTTTTCCATATTCGGGCCGGCATTTTCCCATTACAGCTATCAGGACATAAATATGCAGGCGGTCAATCAACTTCCTTCAGCGACTTCATGGTTCGGGGGTGATGAGCTGGGAAGAGACCTTTTCGTACGCACCTGCTGGGGAGGAAGGATCTCCCTTTCCATGGGGATTTTAGCAGCTATTATCGACCTTACTATCGGTGTGTTTTGGGGAACGATTTCTGCATTAAGCTATAGGCCCATCGACACCCTGATGATGAGGATATGCGACATTCTACAGGGCATCCCCCATCTGCTTGTCGTTATTATGATCACTGTTATTCTCTCTCCCGGTATTAGCTCTATTTTAATCGCCCTGACAATAACCGGATGGATCAGCATGGCCCGAATTATCCGCTCAAAAATTTTGCAGATCCAGCACTATGATTTCGTATTGGCAGCCAAGGTAATGGGAGCTTCCTTTTGGAGGATCTTTTTTCATCATCTTTTAAGAAATGCAGCTCCAATCATTTGCGCTACTTTAATGATAACAATTCCTCAAGCTATTTTTGCAGAAGCTTTTTTAAGCTTTATGGGACTGGGCATACAGGCGCCAGCTGCCAGCTGGGGTGTAATGATTTCGGAAAGTATCCATGCAATGGAATATTTCCCGTTCCGTCTTTTTTTTCCCTCATTTTTTCTAATAGTCACTATTTTTTCCTTTCATTTCCTATCTGAAGGCATCAATGATTATTACGATCCCAAATATCGAGAAAGCTTATGAACAAGCCGTTATTGACCGTGAGAAATTTATATGCCTATCGCAAAAAAAGGTGCTTTATTAAAAATCTTAATTTTCAGGTAGAGAAAAATGAAATTGTCGGTATCGCCGGAGAATCCGGATGCGGTAAAACTACTTTTGCCCATAGCCTTTTGCAGCTCGATCCAACGCTTTCCTGCGAAGGAGAGGCTTTATTGAATGGACAAAACCTTCTCTCCCTTTCTTCAAAAGAGCTCAAAAATATCCGCTCAAAACAAATCTCAATGATCTTCCAGGACCCAAACAGCTCCCTTAATCCTACCATGAAAATCGGTAAACAGATCCGCGAGGTATTTATCCATGTCTTTTCCATGACAAAAAAAGAGGCAAAAAATAAGACTCTTTTATTAATGGAAAAAGTAGGCATCCCTTCCTGTGAAATGCGCTATTATCAATATCCCCATGGGCTAAGCGGCGGACTGAAACAACGGGTAATGATCGCCATCGCTATTGCTGCTAACCCTTCCCTTATAATCGCTGATGAACCGACGACAGCATTAGATGTGACCATTCAGGCACAAATTCTTAAATTATTTAAAAGTTTTTCCAATATGAGCATGATCTTTATCTCACATGATATCAAACTGCTTTTTCATCTATGCGACCGTATCTATATCATGCACGAAAAAACCATCGTCGAAGAAAATACTCCCAAAAAACTATTTTCCTCCAAGCACCCTTATACGCAAAAGCTTATGGAAGCCTCCTTTCGCAAAAACTTCCCTTTAGAGGCCCTATGCAAAAATTGATCCATATCGACCGTCTTTCTCATTACTATAAAGTTAAAAATAAAGATTTTTGCGCTCTTAACAATATCTCTTTATCAATCTATGAAAATGAAACGCTATCGCTAGTCGGCGAAAGCGGAAGCGGTAAAACAACGCTTGGTAAAATTCTTTGCGGCCTTTTATCTTGCTCTTTTGGGAGCATCCATATCGGTAATCAAAAGATTAATGATTATTATTCCGACAAAAATAATCGAAAAAACATCCAGATGATATTTCAAAACCCCTATCTTTCCTTAAATCCCCGCATGAGCGTAAAAAAGATCCTGCAAGAGCCTTATGTTATCCATAAACTTTTTCATGATACAGCTACTTTGATAACAACTTTGAAAGAAGCAGGGTTAAATGAAGAGATCCTAAAACGCTATCCCCACCAGTTAAGCGGAGGCCAGCGTCAGCGCATTGCCATAGCTAGAGCCTTAGCGATCAGGCCAAAGGTCCTTATCTGCGATGAGCCTGTAAGTTCATTAGATATTACCATACAAAAACAGATCCTCGCCCTTTTGCTTAAAATAAAAAAGCAATATAAGCTCACTCTTATATTTATCTCTCATGATCTGGCTGTAGTTGAAGAAATTTCCGATCGTGTTGCGGTCTTTGAAAAAGGCAATTTAGTAGAACTTAAAGAAACAAAAGCTCTTTTTCAAAAGCCCAAAAACGATTATACAAAAAAACTTCTTCTTTCCGCTTTAAGCTACGAGCCTCATACCTGAGAAGATGCTTTAAGTTCTTTCGGAAGAGGAAAAGAAACTTTTTCCTCAAAGAAGACTTTTTCCTCGATTACAGTGGATGTTATTGTATTGAGCTTTTCAATACAGGCTTCAACGACATACTCAGGAGTAGAAGCACCGGCAGTGATAGCGATGTTTTGACAATTTTCGATCTCTTCTTTTTGGATTTCTTCCGGATCATTGATCATCTTTGATGAAACGCCAAAATTTTTTGCTATTTCCCACAGACGGTTGGAATTAGAACTTTTTGGATCACCGACGACATACACAAATTCTACAGATTTTGCGATTTCTTTTAGTGCATTCTGACGGTTTTGCGTAGCATAACAGATAGAAGTGCTAGAAAGAGTTTCTATATGAGGGAATTTTTCCTTTAGGGCATCAACGATCTTTCTGCAATCGTCCAAACTAAAAGTTGTCTGTGTTACATAAAAAAGTTTCTGTTCTTTGGATACCTGCAGGTTTTTAGCTTCTTCTTCATTGGAAATAATAATCGTCTGATCATGTGCTTCATCTCTGGCTGCCGTCACTTCAACATGATTTTTCTTTCCAATTAAAACAATCTTATAGCCTTTCTTAGCATACGAGAGAATTGCCTGATGGATTTTACCGACTAGGGGACAGGTCGCATCGATTGTCATAAGATTTCTGTTCTCAGCCTCTTTGCGAACCTGAGGAGAGACTCCATGGGCCGAATAAATTAGCCTTCCCCCTTCAGGAACCTGCTGTAGATCTTCAATGAAGATAACCCCTTTTTGTTTGAGCTCATTGATCACATGCTTGTTATGTACAATTTCATGTTTTACATATAAGGGAGATCCCCAGATCTTTAATGCCTCATTAACGGTATCGATTGCCCGAATAACCCCTCCGCAAAATCCCCGAGGTTTTATAAGATATATCTTCATATTTTTACCTATTGGATAAGAATGGTTTCAGGATACTTCCCTTCTCGGTACTTAAGATAGTTCTGCAAAATCAAGGCATGATCGAAATCGAGTTCTTTCCAGGGAATACTTTTTTAAGGTATGATAAATGCCTGGGCTGCATCATCACCGGCCCTTGGTTTTCGATGGGCTTTTGCTAAATAAGTCACTTCTACAGAATGATGACGAAAATCTCTCTTTGGATCAGAATAAACATGAAACTGTTTTAGATCCTCTAACTGCAAATTAACCTCTTCCATCATCTCTCTTCGAATAGCTGCTTCAACTGTTTCACCATATTCCACTTTTCCTCCAGGCAAAGCCTTGCCCCATGGAGCTTTTCCCCTCTCAATCAGAACAATCCCTAAAAAATCATCATATTCACTAATAGCAGCTGTCGTTAATATGGGAGGCTTATGTGGTTTTACAGCAGAAGCTGACGTTTCACTTGCAGGAAGATATGCGGCCGAAAAAATTAAAAAGAAAAGAATGATTTTTTTCACAAAATACCCCTAAATGTCTTAACAAGAATAACATTCTATAAAACATTTTCTTATCTTACAAGGTTGCTTTTATAAAAAAAATACTTAAGAATTAGCGAACATCTGCCGCACAGCGAAACCCATAAGTTCCATTAACTGTACCGGGATTATTGCGATGGCGGTGAGAACACCGTAAATCTTCCTGCAGGCTTTTCCAGCATCCGCCGCGAAGAACCCGATAAACACCCTGCTGCGGCCCCTGCGGACTTTCAGGCTCCTGCTGAGAGATGTCATAATAATTATAAGCATACCAGTCTTGGCACCACTCATAAACATTGCCGGCCATATCATACAGCCCGTATGTATTGGCAGGATAACTTTTAACAGCCGTCGTATCAGAACTAAAGAAATTGGCTTTCGTATGATCGATCTCGTGCCCTGTCGGATAGATGTCATCAATTCCGCCCTTGGCCGCAATCTCCCATTCCGCTTCTGTCGGAAGGCGTTTGCCCACCCATTTGGCATAGGCATAGGCTCCATACCAGGTCACTCCGACAACAGGATGTTTGGAATAGCCCGATTCGATCATGTATTTACCGGCTGACTTTTTAACACGTGAATCCTTTAAACGGATGATATCGTTGTTATTATGATCTTTTTCTCCGCCCATCGAATGTAAAAATCGAATAAACTGCTCATTGGTAACAGCGTGAACATCCATAGCAAAGGGCTGGATAGAGATGGAATGTCTGGGCATTTCATCACGGGCGCCTTCATTGCTGCCGCGGAAAAAACCACCCCCCTGAATGACGACCATGTCCGTCAAGATCGGCTCAACTTCCTGCACTTCCACTTTCTTCGGCTGGTATAGGGATACCTGAAGGTCCTTTTGGAAAATAGCACCGGGATCCGGTTCATAAACGGGACGCTGAATTTCCCTCGGCCCTATCACCGGTTCCGGATTTTCTTTTACCGGATTTTCCAATACGGCCTTCTCTTCGGTTTTTTTAGGTTCTTCGAAAAAGTCTTTTTCATCCGTCAGATCATCAGAAGAAAATTCAAAGGACATCTGCATGGCATTTTCCACTTTTTTCTCTACCTCTTTCCATGACAATACGTCTAAAGAAGAGAGATCGGACACATTTTTCGCCAAGAGGGCATTTAAAGCTTCGGTTAGTTTCTCGGGACGTTTTTTCGGATCTTTCTGCAAACATTTGCAGATAAAAAGATCCCAGTTTAACTTGTATTCAGGGGCAAGCGTCGAGGGAAGGTCAAAATATCCTTCAGGAAATTCACGGGCGATTAAAAAATAGGCCAAAACGCCGAAAGCGTAGACATCAGTCTGAATATCGATTTCATCGTAAATACGATCTTTTTGTTCGGGGGCTAAAAAGACAAAATCATTTTTCAGAGGAAAATCCATATAATCGATCGTATCATCTGCATAGTTATTAAAAAAATTCAGATAACGGCGCTGCAATACCTTTCCTTCGCCAATAAGACGGATCATGGCAAAATCTGTCAATTGGACACTTAGCCCTTTCTGGCTTGGATCGACG